>DATLHW010000333.1:0-11783 GCA_035539675.1 Burkholderiales bacterium
CCGGCGCCATTAAAACCGAGATTGAGAAAGCCGTACGACGCCTACTGCATGGACTGGAGCACCCGCAACAGATCGATCTCGCGCAGCTAGCCTACTCGCAACATCGAGACGAACAACGGTCCCGCCCAGCCAATAGCAGCCGCCCGTGCCGACTTTCGATAGTCGCGACATCGGTATCGGACCTTAAGCAAAAACTGACCTGGGTTCTCGACCATTTAAGCGAGCAGTCAGAGAAGCGATCCGATGAAATCAGGTACCCGCAGGGAGTCTATTACCGGGAAAGCAGCGCCGACGTCGGCCGCGTCTGTTTCTTGTTTCCCGGACAAGGATCGCAGAAGGTCAACATGCTGCGCGACCTCATCGTGGCGCAGCCGCAACTCCACGGATTGTTCGAGCGCGCCGACAACTTGCTCGCGGATGAACTTGGCCAGCCATTGTCACGCCACATTTATCCACTGCCGGTTTTCACGGACGGCGAACGTGAAGCGCAGCAACAAACGTTGAACGCCACCGACATTGCGCAGCCCGCTTTAGGCGTGACGGACCTCGCCGCATTCGAATTACTGAAGCGCTTTGGTCTGCGGCCCGATTTTGTTGCCGGCCATAGTTATGGCGAGTATGTCGCCTTGTGCGCGGCTGGCGCGATATCGGCAAACGACCTTATCCGGCTGTCTCGGAACAGAGGACGCATCGCCGCCCGCGCCGGGAAAACCACACCTGGCGCCATGGCCGCGGTTGACGCAAACCACACGCAGGTAGCGGACATGATCACGCAACATGGATTGAAGGCGAGCATCGCCAATGTGAACGCGCCGGATCAAACCATTCTTGCTGGTCCGATTGACGCCATCGACGCCGCCATCTCGGTGTTGAGCAACGAATCCGTGCGAGTCAGAAGAATCCCCGTCAGCGCCGCGTTTCATTGCGCCATCATGAATAACGCGCGTGAAGAACTCGCGGCGGCGCTTGCCGACACGCCATTTAACGCACCCACTATTCCTGTATTCAGCAATACCACCGGGAAGCGTTATCCAGAGAACGCTGATGAAATGCGCGGGCTGCTGGCGCGGCATATTGCCGAGCCGGTTCAATTCGTCGACGAGATCAACGCACTCTATGAAGCCGGCGCGCGAGTATTCGTCGAATGCGGTCCCGGCCTGATCCTGAGCGGCCTCACCGATCGCATCCTCTCGGGTAAGCCGCACGCCACACTCTCCCTCGATGCGCCCGGACGCCCTGGCTGGCTGCAACTCGCGCATTTGCTGGCGCAAGCCCAAACGCTGGGACTTCCAGTGAATATCGAAACTTGGTTCGCCAAACGCGGCCTTAAAAATCAAAGTCTGGAGGATTTGTTTTCGCGGGTGCGCGAACGCGCCAATCCCGGTCCCTTGGTGTGGCGCGTCAATGGCGGACGAGCAGCGCCTTGGCATTCGGCGCCTCGAAACATCCGCATCCCCACGGTTGGCGACAACGGGATCAAGAAAGCGCCATCGACTGGAGGTCAACCTGACATGCTGGCGATGCCCAACATCCCAACTCCGAACGCGATCTCGGCGCTGGCGAAGTCCAATGCGGCGGCTCGACCCAATGTACGCACGCAACCATCGGCCCCAACCCCGCCCACCTTCATTGGCAACAGGAGAAACACAATGCTCAAAGACGATCCCGACATGAGTAACGCCGCACTGCCGCTGGCAAACTCATTTTCCGAATCCCAATTCACTCAGGTCCAGCACAGCATTAATCAGTTCATTGAACTTCAGCAAGAACAGCAGAGAACCTGGCGCCGCTTCCTGGATTTTCAAGCGCATTTGATAGGAGCCGAGCCGCAACGCATCGCCGCCGCTTCTCGACAGTCGGGCTCGCCGATGGCGTACGCAGATAGGGAAACAACCATGGCGAACAACCACGGCATGCTCGGCGCCGTTGCTCCCGCTCCCGTTCTCCCTAAACGTTTGATGGCGGTTTCCGCCGAACCGATGCGCGCGCATATCATTCCCACGCCGCCAGCCGCCGCGAATGATCACTTGGCCGAACCGCCGCCGCGCTCGGAAAAAGGCAACGGAAAGACCGTGGGAACGTTCGCGCCCCCAGCGCAGTTTAAAACCGACCTATTGCGGGCGGTGTCAGAGCGCACCGGCTATCCAGAAGACATGTTGGCGCTCGATGCTCACATGGAAGCCGATCTGGGTATTGACTCCATCAAACGCATTGAAATTTTTAGCGGACTCAAGGACCAATACAATCTGTTTGAAGGTCGAAACGAGGAAGCAGTCCTTGAGCAGTTGTCAGGTTTCAAGACCTTGAATGAGATCATCGCATGGTATGAAGGTCTCTCCGCGCTCACCGAAGATGATAATGGGAGGGACTCCTCCCCAAAAAAAGCGCTGACTCCACCGTCGTTCTCGTTGATTGAGACGGTGGAGTCGCGAACAACTCAAACTGCGGCGCCTACAATTTCCGCTCCAGCCCCTTCCTCATTCAAGGGGCAGGCCGGAAAAGGGCTGGAGTCAACGGGAAGAGTCGTCAGTAGCAATACGAGCATTCAATCTCTTGCCGACATTCATCCTCTCCCTAACCCCGGTCCCTCGCTTCGCTCTCCCCTCAAGGGCGACGGGCTCGAGGCGGTCCTGGATAGAAGCGCCGATGGTACAGATACTCCACGCGATGCGACGCCTTCGGATCCCGTCCAATGTTATGCCGTCCGTCCAATTGCGGCAGACCTGGAAACGCATCTCGAGCCCACGGATATTCCAACTCGCTATCCGATTCTCATCGTCGGCGAAATAACGCCACTCAACACTGCGTTTCTCAACATGCTGAAAAGCAGTGGTCATGAAATCCGGCAGTTGATTCCCGGCGCCGAAACGCGCGCATTGGGAGAGAACCGCTTCGAAGTCGATCTTTCGTCGGCGGAATCGGTAAGCCGGGTACGTGAACAATTTTTAGGCGCCGAACCGGTCGGCGTCATCATCAACCTCATGGGCGCATCCGCAGGACGTGACGTCGCGAACAAACATCAGAATGATGCGCGCGCTCTATTCTTGATTCTGAAGGCTTTTGAACACGATCTGAAGGCCAGTGCACAAGAGGGCGCCGGTTTGTTACTCAACATAACGTCGTTCGACGGACAATTCGGCCTTAGCAGATCGAGAACATTTCCAGTCGGCGCGGCAGGCACGTTGGGCGTCGCCAAGTCGGCCGCACGGGAATGGCCACACATGCGGGTGAAGTGCATCGACGTGGCGCCAGCATTGGAGGCTGAGTGGGTCGCTGATCAGGTGTTGACGGAGATCCGCTCGCAAGACGCGAGTATTGAAACAGGCTACACCTCGGAGGGACGTTGGCGACTCGAGCTGAAACCTAACGGCGTTGCGGAAAACCATCTCGGCAAACTCGCGCTGGACGCCGGCGCCGTCATGCTGGTTACTGGCGGCGCGTATGGCATTACCGCAGACATTACCCGCGCCCTGGCGGAAAAAGGCCGTCTGCATCTCGTACTGGTGGGGCGTAGCGCGATGCCTGAGGAAGAGCCGATAGACACTCGAGACATCAATGATCCGGCGCAACTGAAACAGCACCTGATCAAGACCCTGCGCAGCCAGCGTGAAAGGGTTACGCCCGCGGAAATCGACAAAACCTACAAACGCGTCATCAAGGACCGTTGCATTCGCGCCAATCTCGCCGCAATGCGGGCGACCGGCGCCGATGTTGAGTACCACTGCCTCGACGTGCGCGACGCCACGGCGTTCGAGGCGCTTATCGATGATGTGTACGCGCGTCATGGCCGCATCGACGGCGTGTTGCACGGCGCCGGCGTAATCAGCGATAAGTTGATCGGCGACAAATCGCTTGCATCGTTCGATGAGGTGTTCGACACCAAGGTGACGCCAGCGCTCGCATTGGCGAATAAGCTGCGCCCGAACTCCCTCAAGTTTCTTGTCTTTTTCTCGTCCGTCGCCGGCCGCTTCGGCAACGCTGGTCAGTCCGATTACAGCGCCGCCAACGAAGTTCTGAACAAACTGGCCGATCGTTTAAGTCATGCGTGGCCCACTGTCCACACCCTTTCAATCAACTGGGGTCCTTGGGACGCCGGCATGGTCAGTGACGAACTGCGCAAGCTGTACGCCTCGAAATCGATCCGGCCAATACCCATTGAAATCGGCAAGCGCCATTGCCTCGAAGAATTGGCGCGGGGCGCGACCGGCGAGCCGGAAATTGTGATTTCGTCGAGCATCAAACAGATCGCGGCGTTGCGAGCTGGTAGGCAGTCGGCTTGATGAGCATGGTAGCCACGCAGCTCATGTGGAGCGCGCCAAGCTCCCCTCTACCGCAGGCGGGAGAGGGGTCGGGGGTGAGGGTGTTGGAGATATTCCCGATCGCATCAAACACCCTCTCCCCCAACCGGCTTCGCCCCCCTCGCTTCGCTCGCCCCGCCTGCGATAGAGGGGAGCCCCTGATATCGCTATCGACGATCAATAATCCCCTTAAGAGAAACATATGATGATGAACCCGCTCCACAATCCCGTCCTTACCAACTTCTCCCCAGTACAGGTATCCAAACCTGTGGCGCAACGATTCACACTCGAAATTTCCGCCTTTGGATTCGCCAACGCCTACTGCCAGCTCAACGGAATCCGCGGCATTGAGGGCTTTCGTAAAGTGCATCAAGAAGTGAAGGACAAGTTCGATCGATACGCGCTGTCCTCGGACCACATTAAAAAACGACAGCTCGTATTCTTTCCTCGCATTCGGGATCTACGCATTTCCCACGGCGAGTTGACGTTCGCCGAACCCGAGCACAAGTACCTTCAGATATTCAAGGACCAAAACGACACCAAAGGCACGGACCTCAAGACGCGACACGAGAGTTACGGCAAGGTGGTCGATCGCTGCCTCAACGAAATGTACAACGGCGCGTCCAAGGCGCCGGACGATCTGATCCACGTTACCTGTTCCGGCTATCTGGCGCCGAGCCCGGTGGAGCGAATGGTGGCGCAGAAAGAGTGGTTCGACACCACGGTAACGCACAGCTATCACATGGGCTGCTACGGCGCATTCCCCGCCATCAAGATGGCGCATGGCTTTTTGGCGTCTTCGCACTTCGGCGCCACGCCGCCCAAGAAGCGAGTCGATATCGTCCATACGGAACTTCTTTCCGCACACAACAATATCGAAGATCTCCGTATCGAAAACATCATCACCATGACCCTGTTCGCCGATGGCTTCATCAAATACTCGGTGTGCACGGAGGAGTATCTACGTGAGAAAAAAGCCTCGGGCCTGAAGGTCCTCGCGTTCAACGAGCATCTGCTCCCAGATTCCGCCGATGACATGACTTGGGTTCCAGGATCGCATCAGTTTCATATGACCCTGTCGGTCATGGTGCCCGTCGTTATCAAGAAACATGTCACGCCATTCGTCACCGCCTTGCTGCGCCGGGTCGGCGTCGATTTCGAAAAGGAAAAACATTCGTTGTACTTCGCGATTCATCCGGGTGGTCCGAAGATCGTCGAACACATTCAGGATCAGTTGGGATTGCACAACGATCAAGTGGCGATGAGCAAGGAAGTGTTCCTGGAGAACGGCAATATGTCGTCGGCCACGGTCCCACACATTCTTAAAAGCATCCTGGAGGAGAAATCGATTCCAAAAGGCAGCCGCATCGTATCGCTTGGGTTTGGGCCTGGTTTGACTATCACTGGACTGGTTTTGGAGAAGATATGAACACCCATGATGCTTTGACTCTGCCGCGTCAACCCGCCGAGGAGCCGCTTCTCGGAAGACTCTATGAAGTCAAGGCGGCGCAGGAGCTCCGTGAGCATGACTGGCGACGTGACGACGATGAATCGTCCGACAATGCGGCGCCCCAAGAGAAAAACGCCTCTCGCGCGCAGGACGAAACGCGCGACGACGAACTCGCGCTACCTTTCGTCGGCGACCTCCTGAATTACATCCCAGGCGAATCTATCGTTATCGAGCGGCGACTCGCCTTGGACGAAGACTTTTATCTGACGGACCACGCCTTCGTGCATGCGCCGGGAGTCAAACCGACGTCGTCATGCATGCCGGTTCTGCCGATGGCGGTCGGGATTGAAATCATGGCCGAGGCCGCGGCGTGTCTGGCGCCGGGATGTGGCCTGATTGGATTTGAGGACATCAAGGCTAATCGCTGGATCGCGCTGGAGGATACAGACGCTCTCATGCTACGTATCGAAGCGCAGCTTCAGCATGGCGACACCGCAAACGGCGTGCATCGCGCAAGTGTGAGCATTTTTGTTGACGGACAGACGGCGCCCGCAATGAATGCCATCGTTCTATTCGGCGCGCGTTATCTCATTACGCTTCCTTTAAGTTTCACGGAACTCGCCGACGCCTATCAGCATCCGCTAACCGCCGAGCAGATGTATGCGAAGCGCGAGTTCTTTCATGGTCCGCGCTTTCAATGCCTAACCGGCCCTGTCGTCATCGGTTCGCATGGCGCCGTCGGCGAGATTCTGGTTCGTTCGCAGGAAGACCTATTCGGTTCGACACGGCATCCGCAGCTTTTGACCGATCCGACCCTTTTGGACGCCGCCGCGCAATTCATTGGCGTCTGGGCAATGGCGCGGGAGCGGCAGGCGTTTCCCATCGGCATTGCAAAGGTTGAGCTCTACCGCCCTACTCCGCCCATTGGAACAAAAGCGCCGGTGCGCATCGAGATCACACAGGAGAGCTCCCGAACATTGAATGCCGATGTCGAGATTCAGGATGGCGCCGGCGCCGTGTGGATGCGGATCAAGGATTGGAAGATGTGGTTATTCCAATGGGATGGACGAGTAGTGAATTTTCGCCGAATGCCGACCCGATATTTGTTGAGCGATACGCTGAATTTAGCGGCGCTCGAATCGGGCGTCTGCCAGCGGCTTTCCGGCGAAAGCCTGATTGGCTTCGATATCGGCATCCTCGCTCGTTATTACTTGCATGTGGACGAGATGACCATATTCACCCGTCATGCCGCCGTTCCGCATCGCCAACGACAGTGGCTGTTGGGCCGCATCGCCGCCAAGGACGCCGTGCGCACATGGCTGGCGAAGCGGGCTGACCACGAAGAGATGCTGCATCCAGCCGCGTTCGTGATCGAGAACAACACCCAAGGTCAACCGATGGTGAAACTAACAGGTCATTCTCAACCGATTCCCCACTTGAGTATCGCTCATTGCAAAGACCAGGCTATCGCCATCGCCCATGATGGCGCCGTTGGAGTGGACATTGAACAAGTTGTGGAGCGGGATGCAAATTTTCTTCAATGTATGAGCTCGGAAACTGAGCGCGCGCTTCTTCCGCCATTCGCGGACGATTTGCGGGACGAATGGATTACGCGTTTGTGGTGCGCGAAGGAGGTGCTGGGAAAGATGATGGGAACGGGCGTCGATGGTGCGCCGCCGGCGTTCGAGGCCAGAACGATTGGCGACGATGGCGTGCTGGATATGCGTCATCACGGCAGCGGGCGTGAAGTCCGTGTGCGAACGATGCGGGATGGCGGTTTCGTCCTTGCCTACGCGGCGGAGAGCAACCTCTGAATGCAACCTTAGGCTAAAAGCCCCTCTCCCTTGAGCCCTCGGCCACGTCTCCCGAGGATAAAGGGAGAGGGGTTGGGGAGAGGGTGAAGGCGTAGCCAATTTCAAGCACTCACCCTCTCCCCGGCCCTCTCCCCTCAAGGGAGAGGGAGTGTTCTTTGTCCCGCGCCAATTTGCGTGGTGGATACCGAAAAGCACGAGTCAACCTTCAAAACACCCAAACAATGCCCACATCTTCAAGACCCTTAATCGAACTACGCCAAGTCCATAAACACTATCAACTTGGCGAGTCGCGTATCGCCGCTCTCAACGGCGTCGATCTGCGCATACAGCCGGGCGAATTTGTCGCTGTCTGGGGCCCCTCCGGCTCCGGTAAATCCACCCTTTGCAACCTCATCGGCCTGCTCGATACCGCAACATCCGGCGCCGTGTATCTGAACGGGCAGGACGTCGCTGGGCTATCGGACGATCAACGCAGCGAAGCGCGTAGCGCCACCATTGGATTCGTATTCCAAGGGTTCAACCTGATCCCTGTGCTCTCGGCGCTGGAGAACGTCATGCTGCCGCTTCAGATACAACGCACATCCTCGGCGCCAAGCAAGGATCAAGCAGTGAAACGCCTGACCGACGTTGGTTTGGCGGATCACATTGCGCACCGTCCCGCCAAGCTTTCCGGTGGACAACAACAGCG
Source organism: Burkholderiales bacterium (assembly GCA_035539675.1). Lineage (GTDB taxonomy): Bacteria > Pseudomonadota > Gammaproteobacteria > Burkholderiales > DATLHW01 > DATLHW01. The sequence goes on from DATLHW010000333.1 coordinate 8,251, forward strand.
CGTGGCGATTGCGCGAGCGCTCATCACCAACCCCGCGCTGGTCATCGCCGACGAACCGACGGCGAATCTGGATTCGGAGAATGCGCTGAAGATCATTGAGCTCATGCGACAAATCAGCAAAAAGGAAGGCGCGACATTTATTTTCTCCACGCATGATCAACGGTTGCTCGATCGCGTTCATCGCCAAGTATCGATGCGGGACGGCCAGATCATCGCGGACGAACACGTACTACCGACGTGGAGCGCCTTGGAGGCGCGTTTATGAAAACTTGGCTCAGTCTCGCGGTCAGAAACTTATTCCGAAACGGACGTCGTTCGTTCTACACCGTACTCGCCATGGGTCTCGGATTCGCTGCTGTCAACGCGTTGGGCGGCTTCACGGCCTATATTTTCTCCAATCTGAAAGACAGCTATATCTATGCGCAGGCCAATGGACATCTCACAATTTTCAAGGAAGGCTTCTTGAGCGAGGGGAAGCTGTATCCAACGCAATATCTGCTAAACGAAGCCGAGCTCGACGTCATCAGAAAGACCTTATCCCGTCACCCTGAAGCTATCATTGTCACGCCCCAGTTGCATATCTCCGGTCTGCTCAGCAATGGCGAAGTATCGACCATCTTCATCGGCGCCGGCCGCGTCCCTTCCGACATTCAAGAAATCAACCGTCGCGTCACGGGAGTAGCACGCAAGGTCAAACTATTCGACGGCGAGCCGTTGCGAGACGACATGTCGTTCGGCATTGGTCTTAGTCAGGGATTGGCGAACCAGCTGAAATTCACTTTAGGTTCGGATGCGGTCGCCATGGCTCCCACCGTATCCGGGCAGATCAATGCGCTGGACGCGAAAGTGCTTCAGCTATTCAACTCGCCAAACGAAGCGCTGGAAGACAAGCTCGCCACCGTCCCTTTGGAATTCGCGCAGAGTTTGTACGACACGACCGGCGCGGATCGAATGACGGTCCTGTTGAGCAACGCCGCCAACCCCGAACAAATGAAAGAGACGCTGACTCGGGAGCTTATCGAGCAAGGGCTGAAAATAGAGGTTAAGACCTGGGACGAGTTGTCGCCGTTCTACACCAAGGTGAGGAATATGTTCCAGGTCATCTTTTTCTTCGCGTTCGTGATCGTCTTCACCATCGTCGTGATGAGCGTGGTCAACACCCTCGGCATGGCGATCATGGAGCGCACGCGCGAAATCGGCACGTTGCGCGCCTTGGGTATGAAGCGTCGCGGGATCGTCGGCCTTTTCGCGTTGGAAAGCGTGATCCTGGGCGCGTTCGGATCGCTGCTCGGCGTTCTCCTGACGCTCATGGCTTTTGTCGGCATGACGCTAATTGAGCCGACTTGGATCCCCCCGCAGATGAGTCGCCGAGTTCCTTTGGAAATCCATCTCGTGCCGGAATACATACTAGGCAGCATGGTGCTGCTAACCGTGCTTTCCGTGTTGGCCGCCAACCTGCCGGCGCGCAAGGCGGCGCGCATGGAAATCGTTAACGCCTTGGGACATACCTGATCCCTATTCGTGGGAGGCGACGCGCCTCCTGCGAATCCACTCTTTTTGTAATCAAGTCATGAGGTAGGCAATGGTGAAAATAGCTCGAACGGCGCTTGTTTTAATATGCCTGGCGATAACGCAAAACGTCTCCGCGACAATATCCACCCAGCAAATACTGAAGAGGGCCGATGAATCGCGCGGCAATCTCGACGGTATTTCCTGGGAGGTGGTCATCGAGTCGATGGAGAAACAGCGAACGACAGACACGTTGACTTACGACATCAAGGCGCGTGGCTTCAACATCTCCGGCATGAGCTTGGCGCCGCCGAAATACCGGGGAAACAAGGTGCTGATGCTGAGCACCAACATGTGGTTCTACAAACCGGGACTTAATAAACCCGTGCCAATTTCCCAACGCCAAAAGCTTATGGGCAACGCCGCCTATGGCGATATCGCATCCACGAACTACGCCGAGGATTACACGGCCAACCAATTGCCCGATACAGTCATTGGCGGCGAAGACTGCTATGTCTTCGATCTCAAGTCGAAGAACGACAAGACCACTTACGACCGGATCAAATACTGGATCTCCAAGGAACGGCTTGTCGGCGTCAAGGCGGAATATTTCACGGTCTCCGGAAAGCGGTTCAAGTCGGCCGCGATGCAATATGAGAACTCGGTGCAAGTCGAAGGCAAGACCCGCCCATTCATATCGAAGATCGCGATGCATGGCGAGTTGATCGGCGATGACGTCACCTATCTTAACTTGACCAAGCCACGTTTCGAGACCTTGCCCGACTACGTGTTCGACCTGAACCTGTTCATGAAATGACGCACATGAAACGCGCCATCGCAAGCCTCCTGTCCGCCCTTACCTTCGGCCTGCCAGCGTTCGCGGCAACCGAAGTGAAGAAAGAAACACAAAACACCGAGACGCTCTCCGAAGAATTGCGCCGTGGGTTTTACTCGCGGATCAATGCCCTCGCATATGGCGTTTACAACGAACTGGATGACTCTTCGTTAAATCCGGGCAACGTCATGGAGATTCCGCGCCGTCAGGCGGAGTTCCATTTCCGCCCCGACTTCAATCTGAATTTTCGACGGGTTGAGCTCAACCTCAAACCTCGCTTCCAGTATGCGTGGCGAGATTACGACGACGGCGCTCGATCTGGCGAGAGCGAAGACGAGTCGCAGAGTTATGTCAACGAATGGTTTTTTCGCTTTCGCCTCACGGACAAGTTCTTCGCCATGTATGGCCGCGAAAATCTTCAGTGGGGCCCCTCCCAGCTTCTCTCTCCCTCCAATCCGTTCAATCCGGACAATGGAAGGAACAACCCGCGGCTCGAGGTGGAAGGTCTCGACTATGGTCGGTTGATCTGGGTGCCTAGCTCTTCCTGGACCGTGTCGGCGATTGCAAACACCGATGAAGGCCGCTGGCAAAAAAACGATCCGTTCTCGCAACAGACCGCTCCATTCAGAAAATCTTATGCACTGAAGTTGGATTACACAGGTGAGGACCATTACCTCTCCCTCATCCCGTCCTATCGCGAAGCAGGCGACTTCCAGCCTACCTCCTTTGGGGGTTGGAGCTTGGCTAACTCGATACGACCGGATGCGGGAAACATCGCTCGCGCCGCCTGCACGCCATCTATCTCAAGTTACTGCGGAGAAGAGGAGTATCGGCTTGGCTTCTTCGGCGGGTGGAACGCCTCCGACGCCTTGCTGCTCTATGCGGAAGGCAGCGGCTCGGACAACGACACCAACGGCAGAGACGACTACGAACTGCTGGCCGGCGGCGCTTATACCCTACAGGCCGGACCGACATTCACGTTGGAATACTTTCATAACAACAACGGCTGCGTTCTCGACCGAATCGACCAGTGTCTTGTTTCGGGACAAGCCGATCCGCGAGATCTGTTAATGCGACGGCGGTATGTCATGTTTCAGTATCTGGACACTGAGATAGTGAACAACCTGAATCTGAGTCTACGGCTGGTCCACAATCTCGACGACGACTCCACGCGGGCTATCGGCATCAT
>DATLHW010000334.1:0-6996 GCA_035539675.1 Burkholderiales bacterium
TTTTGACGCAGCCCGCCTATCGTCGTCGCAATGGCCGTTGGATGGTGGGCGAAATCGTCATAAACCGTAACGCCGTTGACCACGCCGCGAGTCTCCATTCGCCGCTTCACGTTCTTGAATTCCGCTAGCGCGCGAATGGCGGTCGTTACCGGCACGCCAGCATGACGAGCCGCAGCGATAGCCGCCAGCGCGTTTAAACGGTTGTGATTGCCCAACAAATTCCACTGGACTTGCCCCATCGATTCGCCGTTCAGCAATACCTCAAAGTCGCCATCGGCTTCGACCTTACCGACCGACCAGCCATCATCGACGCCAAGCTTCTCCACGGGCGTCCAACAACCTTTCGCCAGCACGCGCTTGAGGCTTTCCTCGACGCCATTCGTGAGGATCAGGCCGTTGCCGGGAATGGTGCGCACGAGGTGGTGAAACTGCGTCTCGATCGCGGTGAGATCGGGAAAAATATCCGCATGATCGAATTCCAGGTTATTGAGAATCGCCGTACGCGGACGGTAGTGCATGAACTTTGAGCGCTTGTCGAAAAAGGCGGTGTCGTACTCGTCCGCTTCGATGACGAAATAGGGCTTATCTCCTTCGCGCGCCGAGACGCCAAAGTTCTCCGGTACGCCGCCGATCAGGAAGCCGGGTTTGAGGCCGCCATACTCCAAGATCCAGGCGAGAATCGAAGAGGTCGTCGTCTTGCCGTGGGTCCCTGCCACCGCGAGAACCCATCTATCGCGCAGAATATTTTCGGCAAGCCACTGAGGGCCGGAAATATAAGGCAATCCGCGGTTGAGAATTTCCTCCATCAGCGGATTACGGCGCGAGACGACATTACCAACAACAAATACGTCGGGCTTGAGATCGATCTGAGCGGCGTCGAATCCCTCGGTAAGCGCGATGCCTTGGGCCTCCAATTGCGTACTCATCGGCGGATAGACATTGGCGTCGCAGCCGGTGACTTTATGTCCCGCACGCCGGGCAAGGACCGCAATACCGCCCATGAAGGTGCCGCAGATACCGAGAATGTGAATATGCATAATGTTTAGTTCAAGAACGGAAGATGAAATAGACGGCGCCCATCAAGCATAACCCCGCCCAGAGATAGTCGAGTTTGATCGGCTGGTCCATGTACAGCACGGCGAACGGAATGAATATCGCCAGCGTGATGACCTCTTGCATGATCTTGAGTTGCGCGAGCGACATCGCCGTATATCCAATGCGGTTCGCCGGAACCTGCAACAGGTACTCAAATAATGCGATCCCCCAACTCACCAGCGCCGCGATCCACCAGGCGCTTTGTCCGAAATGCTTGAGATGACCGTACCAAGCGAAAGTCATGAACAGATTGGATAAGGTCAGCCCCAACGCCGCAATCAAGATTGGGTGATTCGAAATGAAACTTCCCATGTTATTTCTCGCCTGAATCGACCCGCGACATTCTACCTTGTCGGTCTCGAACGTAGGAGCGAGCTTGCTTACGATTATGTCCGGGGCCTCGCCGCCAATCGCGAGCAAGCTCGCTCCTACAGACGATGGGGGTGAAAAGGGGCTATAACGACTCTTATCACTCAAACCCTTGCGAAAAATCATGGCGGACAAACCTAAAATCCTCGCTTTCTCCGGCAGCGCCCGCACCGGCTCGCTGAATAAAAAACTCGTTGCGGTAGCAGCAGAAGCTGCGGAATCGGCGGGCGGTGAAGTCACCCTTATCGATTTGCGTGACTTCCCTATGCCAGTCTACGACGGCGATCTGGAAGCGGAGCATGGCCTCCCGGAAAACGCGAAGCAGCTAAAAACCCTATTCATCGAACATCAAGGCTTGTTGATCTCGTCGCCGGAAAACAATGCGTCCGTATCGTCGCTGCTTAAAAACACAATCGATTGGCTCTCTCGGCAAGATGGCGCTGTCAGCGGACTGGCGCCGTACCAAGGCAAGGTCGCCGGGTTGTTGGCGGCATCTCCTGGAGCGCTTGGTGGAATACGCGGTTTGCCGCATTTACGAGCGATTCTGGATACGCTGGGCGTGCTGGTGTTGCCTGGGCAAATGGCGGTGAGTAAAGCGAATACGGCATTTGATGAGAATGGGGCTTTGCTTGAAGAAAGGTATCAGACGGCGATTAAGAGTTTATGCGAGCGGTTGGTGGAAACCTGTCGAAGATTAAAGGTATAGCTCCGCTTCAGATGACTTGAATTCCATTAGCCCGCAACGTGGAAAGCAGCCGGTCGATATCCTCATGGCCGGTCGTCTCCACGACGCAAACCACCCTTACCAGCGACACATCGGGCCCTGAAAAAGCCCGATCGTGGGTAATGTCCTTGATGCTCGCTCCCGTGGAGGCAATAAGTTCGGCCAAGGTGGCGAGACCTCCAGGCCGATCCGACGCCAGCGCGGTGAAGCGGCACATGCGACCATCGGCCACCATGCCCACCTCAATCACTCGATCGAGAATATTGAGATCGATATTGCCGCCTGAGAGTACGAGGACCACATTTTTACCTTGCAGGTCATTCAGCTTACCCGCGAGAAATGCGGCGAGACTCGCCGCGCCGGCGCCCTCGACCACACTCTTTTCCAGCTCCATCAGGCGCAATATGGCCAGCGCGATGGCTTCCTCGCTGACGGTCACCACCTCATCGACAAGGTCTTTTGCAATGCCGAATGCGCGTGGGCCAACGGAGGACACGGCCAGACCATCCGCCAGCGTGGACTTGAGTTCTATGGCGACCGGCGCATTGTGCGATAGCGCGGCGGTATAACAGGCTGCATTCTCGGGCTCAACGCCGATGATCCGCACGTCCGGACGAATGGATTTCACGGCGAGCGATAAGCCTGCGATCAAACCGGCGCCGCCGATAGGCGCGACAATCGCCTCCACGTTGGGAGCCTGATCCAGTATCTCCAAACCCATCGTTCCTTGCCCAGCGATGATTTCCGCATCGTCGTAGCCGTGTATATAGCTCAGATTTTCCTGCATGCCGAGTTCAATGGCGTGGGCGCGGGCATCGGCCAGATTCTCGCCATGCAGCAACACGTCCGCGCCCAACTTGCGGCAATTCGCTACTTTGATCAGCGGCGCGAAGCGAGGCATGACAACCATAACGGGAATTTTCAGCAGCCCGCCGTGATAGGCGAGACCGAGAGCGTGGTTGCCGGCGGACGCGGCGATCACACCGCGCCGGCGTTGCTCGTCATTGAGCAATAGCAATGCATTGCGAGCGCCGCGCTCCTTGAAACTGCCGGTGCGTTGCAGGTAGTCCAGCTTGCAAAAAATGCGCGCGCCGGTTAACTCGGAGAGAGGAATGGACTCGACGCAGGGGGTAACGCTGACTGCCCCGGCGATGCGAGTTCGAGCGGCGATAATGTCTTGGAGCGTGACAGACACGTGGCTACGCCTTTCGGAAATGGCTCGCTCCGAGCGTATCAAGTTTGGGGCGATGCGCAAAGACATATGCGCCATGGAGCCCCAAACCCGGCTTGCTTCAAGATACCGAACGAGACCTTAAGACGCCGCTCCGCCGCGCCATTAAACCGATCAACCCCAATCCCACTAACAGCGCCGTGGCGGGCTCAGGAATCGCATTGATAGCCGCTTGCGCAATCAAAAAATGGCCTTGCGCCGTTGGGTGAAAACCATCCCAATAGTAGTATTCGCCCGGATTGGCGCAAATAGAAACCCCGTCAAAACATGGCTCGGTGGTATTGATGTAACCGTAGATCGCGGCATTAGCTAAAACATTCGCCTCCAAGCTGAACATGTCGAGCCGATTGAGGTCAAGGTCGGGCAAAACTGAAAACCCATCCAACGCGCTGCCGAGAGCTGCATTCCAGGACAACGCCAAAGCAGTTCCCAAGGATTGCGCGCCGGCGCCCAATGCAGCCATTCGTGGCGTGTGACCGATATTCGGCAAATTGGCGACAAGAACATTGCGAGCGCCCGCGCCGTAAAGCGTACCGATCATCGTCACGATGTTGGATACGCCATCCCCAAGCAAGCCCAGATTTCCCGACATCATGGCGTCTGGAATGTCATTGCCGCCGCCAAATACCACATATAAGGCATTGGGATCGGCTGCTCCGCCATTGCTGACAAGGTAAGCCGCCTGTTGCTGCATGAGTGTTGGCGCATCGTTCGGCAATCCGGTGGCGCCCGTTGTCGCTCCCGCATAGGCGTAGTTATGCCCACCCTGCGAGAGGGGATTGGCGTTGAGTCCGAAGTGTTGCGCAAAGGCATTAGCCCATACCGGGCCATTGGACAGTTGTCCGTTGAAATAAGGAGCAGGCGGGACGCCGCTGTCCGCGAAACGATTGCCGGGATCACTGAGACTGTCGCCAAAAATAACGACGTCCGTGTAGGGCATTGCATGAACCAAACCCGAACTCAGCGCGATGCCGATAGACAAGGCCACGGAGTAAAGCAGACGGCTTACGACATTCCTCATTCTTTATACCTCCCTCGTACGATTATCTAGTAGTCAGTCAAGCTGAATTGGCTGACCACTAGCGCAACGGGTTGTTTTTAGAAGCCGTCCGAAACGTGCAGCGAGCGGGCCTCAAACTCGGCCCGCGCAGTAAGATCTCGAATAGGCTCTTAGGGGGCTACAGAATAATGATAGTCAATGCTCCGCCATTCGCTTGCGCTTCATGCCGTCCGCGCGTTGCGCCTTGGACTGGTAGAGCAATTTATCGACCGATTGCAGGATCTCATCCAGATTGTGTTTGCCCGGCGGCATCTCGGCGTAACCAACGCTGATGCCGCAAGGCAGGTCTTTGTCATGAAACCACGCGCCCACGACGTTCTGGATTCGGTCGGAGATCAATTTAGCCTCGCTGGCGCTCGCGCCCGGCAACAGCAACACGAACTCATCGCCGCCATAACGGGCGATCAAATCAGCCCCGCGCACGCTTTCGATCAGCAACGCCGCCACCTGCTCAAGGGTGCGGTCGCCTTCGGCATGCCCTCGGGTATCGTTGACGCTCTTGAAGTTATCCAAATCGGCGAACATGACCACGCATTTGCTGTCCGTCAACGTTGCATTAGCCAGCAGAGCATTCGCCGCGTCGCTCAACCCTCGCCGGTTATAAAGTCCGGTAAGGGGATCCGTCTTGCTAACGCGCTCGGTGCGACGGCGCGCCCGCTCGACGCGCCCCATTAATATGTAGGCGTAGACGATGATGATTGCGCCGAATAGGAAAAGGAACAGGGCGCCCGGAGAAAACACCATCTCGGAATGCGAATAACGCCACGCGATAGCCGCCGCGCCACTCGTTAACGCCCCCCACAAAGCCTCGGCGAATAATCGCATTCCATAGCGCATCCCATTACCAAGCACGACGACAATATACGCCGCCATGGAGGGTGGGATTTCATAGGGATCGTTGACGACGCAGACTGTGACCAACATTAAGTCGATCCACAAGGCGATGCGAAAACGGGTGGGGGATAGGGGATTAGACCAAGCGTGAATGAAATTGCCGGTATTGATCGCCAAATAAACGCCAAATAGCACATTGATCTGCGCGACTGAAAACCACTGCGGCTGGAATTCGGACGAAAAATTGAAGAAGACCAACCCGAGAACAGCGAAGAGATAGCGGGTCAGGAATTGCAGCGCTTGTTCGCGGCGGCTGGGAAATCGGGTCGCAACAGGCTGTCGATGGGCCATGCGGCGATCCGCCACTGAGCGTCGTCGCTCTGTGGCAATGGGCGGGTCCGTGCGACGACGGTTTAACATCTAGCGCCTCGTTCTGAAAATACTTGATGTAAAACCGGACATATCAACGCGGCGCCGTTTACAACAGCATTCACCATTTAAGCTTTGAGTAACGTGTTTCCAGGAGGCAGTGCTAGCGCTTCTCTGGCTTCCCTTGTCGCACCGCATTGAGAATGGCGATCCCTAAAACAAAGAATGAAAAGGTCAGGAATAACGAGAGGATTATCAAGGCAGTCACTGACCACGCTCCCTCCAAGCCGAAAGCGGTCACAATGGTATGGGAAAGCAGAACGCCAAGTCCAGCGGAAATGCTGATTGCGATGAGTTCTGGAAGTAAGGACAGGAATTTTTTCATGCGGTGCTCGTATTGTTAGAAAAATCCCCCTCTCCCGTAGGCGGGAGAGGGGTTGGGGGTGAGGGCGTTCGCCGGGAGGATGATCTTCATCGAGGAACAAATGCTTCCTTCTAATTGCAGTTTCTTTTCAATGTTATCTACTATGCAATCACCCTCACCCCAACCCCTCTCCCGCCTACGGGAGAGGGGCTTTCGTAGATACTTTTTCTCACAAGCGAGGGAGTGTTTGCAAATCGCTACGAATCATAATTCAACACCGGCGCCAGCCAGCGCTCCGCCTCTTGCAACGTCCAGCCCTTGCGACGCGCGTAGTCCTCCACCTGATCGCGATCTACCTTGCCAGTCGCGAAATACAACGACTGCGGATGGGAAAAGTAAAATCCGCTTACCGCAGCGGTCGGCAACATGGCGTAGCTATCCGTCAGCGTGATGCCGGCGTCCTCTGTTGCATGGAGAAGCTCGAACAACGGCCCCTTCTCCGTGTGATCCGGGCAAGCGGGATAACCGGGCGCAGGGCGAATGCCGCGATATTTCTCATTGATCAACTCTTCATTCTCGAGCGTTTCGTCATGCGCGTATCCCCAGAGCTCACGACGCACACGCCAGTGCATATGCTCGGCGAACGCTTCGGCAAAACGATCAGCAAGCGCCTTGAGCAGAATCGAATTGTAATCGTCATGTTTGGCTTCATAAGCCGCTAACCGCTCATCGATGCCAATGCCCGCGGTAACCGCGAAGGCGCCGATGTAGTCCTTCACGCCGGTCTCTTTTGGCGCAATGAAATCGCCCAGACACCAGTTGAACTTATCGGCGGGCTTCACCATTTGCTGACGCAGATTATGGAAAGTCATTGCGACTTCGCTGCGTGATTCGTCAGTATAGATTTCGATATCGTCGCCGCCATTCACCGAGTTGGCGGGGAAAAGACC
>DATLHW010000335.1:0-21077 GCA_035539675.1 Burkholderiales bacterium
AGTGCCTTATACGGTGTTGATCAATCCGGAGATCACGCCGCTGGGTAATGAGGAAGAGGAGGGCTGGGAAGGATGCTTATCGGTCCCCGGATTGCGCGGCATGGTTCCTCGGTACAAGCGAATCCGCTATACCGGATTCGATCAATCCGGCAAGCCAATCGAGCGGGAAGTCGAGGGGTTTCATGCGCGCGTGGTGCAGCATGAATGCGACCATCTGCACGGGATACTTTATCCGATGCGGATACGAGACTTCCGCAAGTTCGGTTTTACCTCGGTGTTATTTCCTGAGATGGACTCGGCGGACGAGTAGTTCGCCGTTGAGAGTGGGCGTCACTTTCCGTGCCTTTGGCCGTCACTTGATAGCCGTCTTAGCCGCCGGTTTTCTGGCGGCGGCCCCATTGAGTTCGGCTGAAGCGCAGCGGTTTATTCCATGGCAAGGCCCTGAAACGCCGCCGCTGGCATTGAAGGATCTGCATGGCCGCGTCGTTTCACTTTCCGATTTTCGCGGTAAGGTCGTCATCGTCAATTTCTGGGCGACTTGGTGCGAGCCTTGCCGGAATGAAATGCCATCGCTTCAGCAATTGCGCGAAAGCATCAACGGCCGATTCTCAAATCGCCCTGTCGAAGTACTAGGGGTTAACTTGGCGGAGTCTCCATCCAAGGTCGCCGAATTCTCAAAGAAGGCGAGCGTGACTTTCCCTGTCCTATTCGATCCTGACGAAATCGCCAAGGACGCTTGGAATGTCAGTTTCGTACCAGCGACATTCATTGTGTCCGCCAATGGCAAGGTTCGCTATGTTTACTTCGGAGAGGCCGATTGGGCTTCGGACGAGGTGATAGAATGCGTCGCCTCCATTGTGTTGAACCCCAAAACATCTCCTAGAAATAACCCATGCAACAAAAAATCTTGATTCTCAAACCGGATAGAACGAAGTCGCTTGCTCGGCGACACCCATGGGTATTCTCCGGCGCCGTGGCGAAGGTGAATGGCGATCCAGGCATTGGCGATACCGTGATTGTCCGGTCAGCCGATGGCGCTTTTCTCGCCCATGCCGCGTACAGCCCCAAGTCCCAAATTACCGCCAGGGTATGGAGCTTCAACGAGGCTGATGTTATCGATGGCCGTTTTCTCGAAGCGAAGCTCAAGGCCGCCATTGCGCGACGTGCGTTGATTCAGGAGTCCGGCGTCACCAACGGCGTTCGCCTTGTTCATGCCGAATCGGATGGTTTGCCGGGAATTGTTGTCGATCGTTACGGCGGTACGTTGGTGATCCAATTTCTTTCCGCTGGCGCCGAACGCTGGCGCGCCGAAGTCATCGAATTGCTGGCCCAGCTTACGGGTTGCGCTTCGATCCATGAGCGCTCCGATGTGGATGTGCGGGAGCTCGAAGGACTAACGCCACGCAGCGGAACATTGCTGGGAGAGGAACTGACCTCGCCTGTCACGATCAGCGAACACGGGATCAATTATCTTGTGGACGTGGCTGGCGGGCAGAAAACTGGTTTCTACCTTGATCAGAGAGACAATCGCCGACGCGCAATGGAGCTGGCGCGCGGACGCCGGGTGCTGAATACGTTCTGCTACACCGGTGGGTTCACCATGGCGGCGTTAAAAGGTGGCGCAGCGTCTGTGCTTTCCATCGACAGTTCAGCCGACGCGTTGGCGCTGGGGCAAAAGAATTTGGCGCTGAACGGTTTCGAATCGGAACGCGCGCGCTGGCAGGAGGGCGATGTATTCGAGGATTTGCGTAAATTGCGCGACCGCGCCGAACGGTTCGACATGATTGTACTTGACCCGCCAAAGTTCGCGCCCACCGCCGCACACGCCGAAAAGGCGTCTCGCGGTTACAAGGACATTAATCTGCTGGCGTTAAAATTGTTGGCGCCGGAAGGGCTGTTGCTGACGTTTTCCTGCTCGGGGGGAGTCAGCCCTGACCTGTTCCAGAAAATTGTCGCATCCTCGGCTAGCGATGCGGGAATCGAGGCGCAGGTCATCGAACGTTTGGGGGCTGCGGCGGACCATCCGGTTTCGATTCATTTTCCTGAGGGGGAATATCTGAAGGGGCTGGTGGTACGACGAACGTCATAGATCTGTAGGGCGGAAAAGCGGTAGCGCCTTCCGCCGAATGTCTCGCAAAAAGTAATACTCGTTTTCAAATCGGCATGTGGCGGAAGGCGCTATCGCTTTGGCCGCTACGCCTTCGGCTTGCTCGAAACTTCGTCTTAGGGCTCGTTTTTCGCCCTACGCGCCTCCTCGTACTCCAGACATACGAATCGCAGACTTAGGTCGGAAACTCTTGACGAACTCCTCCCGCGTTTCCAAATACGGACCACCGATCAAATCCACGCAATAAGGCACGGCGGCGAAGACGCCATCTAGCGTCTCCTTGATGGCTTTGGGTTGACCGGGCAGGTTGATGATCAGGGATTGCTTACGAATCACCGCGACTTGTCGGGAAAGAATCGCGGTCGGGACGTATTTGAGACTCACCGCCCGCATTTGCTCGCCGAATCCCGGCATGACCTTATCCGCCACAGCTAGCGTCGCTTCCGGCGTCACATCGCGTGGGGCGGGGCCGGTGCCGCCCGTCGTGAGGATCAACGAGCAGTTTTCCTGATCCGCCAATTCTTTAAGCGTCGATTCGATGAGCGATTGTTCATCGGGAATAACGCGCGTCGTCAATGTAAGCGGATTGAGCAGAACCGAGCTTAGCCAGGTTTCCAGCGCGGGAATGCCTTCGTCCTGGTAGACGCCTTGCGAGGCCCGATCGCTAATGGTAACCAAGCCGATGTTTACGGAATCGTAATTCGGCAGGTCAGTCATCTTCTTCATCATCATCAGAGGCTTCCGCCGACTGATTCACAATCAGCTCATGCACCGCTCGATAAAGCTCACGAAACGCGCGTGGCGGTTTTTCTTTCGCTTGCTCATCCCGCGCATTGCGGGCAAGTTGCCGCAACCGGGACAAGTCGGCGTCTGGAAAATCGCTGGCGAACTCGGTGAATTCGTTGTCATCGCGAATAAGCCGTTCCCGCCAGCGTTCGGCAAGATGTTGCTCCGTGACGGCTGCCGCAGAGGATTTACCCCAGCGATCGAGCGCATCACGAATAGGCGCAGCGTCCACATCGCGCATCAGGCGCCCGATGTACTGTCGCTGTCGCTTCAGGGCGCCGTGCTTGCTAACGCTGATGCGTTTCGCATCGGCGATGGCTTGCAACAGGTTCTCCGGCAGATTCAACTTGGCCAGGCGTCCATTGGAAAGGCCGATTAACTCTTCTCCCAAAGCTTGCAGATCGAGCATTGCGGCCTTGCGGCGGGTTTTACTAACTATTTCAATTTCGTCGTCGTCGTTCATGGCCGCAATGATAACGGTTTCCCGCAACTTATCGAACCCCTGTAAGCGGCAAAACCTTGTACGGCATGGCGGAGTCGACGTCAGGGCATCCGTTATAACGCTCTTCACACCTCACGCAACCGCCCGCGTAGCGTGCAGAAACGCTGCTCCATCATCGCCGCTTGTTGGAAGCAAGCTGAATTGTGGCGATGTCATGAGTAATGCAAAGCGAAATAAGTTTGTGACATTCCTTGCGTGCGGCTTCGAGAATACGATGCCGTCATTCCGACGACGAGGAGGGCGCATCCTCGCCTGACTGATGAATTTGCTGATTACCGTGGACTTTGCGGTCCGCCGTGCGCCTACAAAAATGCTTGGTTCTTTATGGATTTCAGGGGCTTGATCTCTGTTAACGCAATTCATATTGTAGGAGCGAGCTTGCTCGCGATTGCGTCCGTGGCCACGCTGATAATCGCGAGCAAGCTCGCTCCTACAGGGGACCGATAAGACCCCGAAACACATAAAGAGCCAAATGCTTTTCAAGGAATTAAAACGCGCATGAAATGAAATCGCGCAGACAGAATTGCTTTCTATTTATGCCTCATATCTTGCAAATCTGCGAGGCGCTGCTTTTGTGACGCCATATTGTCGCAATTAATCAATTAGGTAAATCGTTTTCCCTGACGCGAGGTCTTGGTCTTTCTCTTGCTTTTGTCTATACCACCATCCCAGTCGTACGGGAATTACTCAGAGGCAATCATGAACGACCACAACATGCAGACTGCCGAAGCTCCGATGCTCACAGATCAACAGTGGGTTACCGTACTTCGCGTCACCACAGGCGTTCACTATCCGCCCGGCGTTATCGGCGTGGATAATTTACGAAGATTGGCGCAGGCGGCTTTAGGAAATCAATACCAAAACTTACAGCAAGGCTGGGGCGCCTGGCGGCAAGCAACTGAGTTGGCGACAGCGATGGATGGCGTGCATCCTGGGAGCGGCGACTGGGCAATGGTTAGTCAGCTGGCGTCGAATTTAAAGCCGATACAGCGAAGTGTAGGGGTGTTGGAGTTCGCGCTGGCGCCGATTACGGCCATGGAGGGAAGACGGCAGGCGACAAACACCGAAGATATGCTGTTTCAGAATTACGCTGCACAATTGACAACGCTTGCGGAACTCCAGCGAAGCCTTTTGTTGCTCCCTCCAACGCCTCCACAACAAAGCGCCCTAATTTCGGCTTGGCAACAAGAAATCTCTTGCCTGCGGATGGCGAAGATGCATTTGACGGCTGCGCTTGTGAGCGAGCAAGGATGGAAGGCGATTCTTTGGACGGTGAATCCACAACTTTACCTAGACCCTTCCCGAGAAGCGACTCTGGCAAGCTTGCATGATGGAATACTGGCGAGAGAGGCTGTCGTGCAAACCATCCTGGCTCCGCCCTCTGGACTACCCCATGGGGCCCCGATAGCCGCCACTCCCCAGCCACTTGTGGCCCTTATCAGTAATCTGAACGTCAATAGAGGTCAGTTGCCGCAGGGGCTTATTAATCCAAATGCTCCCGTTCCAGCCCCTAACGTTGTCGTTCAGCGATCGCCGCAGCCTGCCCAAGTCGCTGCCGGCGAGGCGATCAATGACGCCAATCAGCCGGGGGCGCCTCAACACGATATAGACACAGCGAATGCATGGCTCATGAACGCCCGGCCGTTTTTGCATACTCAAAACAGATTACTTGATGTACTGGATTCTCTTACTAACGGGAATCGCGCCCCAGGAGAAGTTTCTTTGGCTCAGTTGCACTACGAGGCGCAACGTCTACTGACTGCCGCCTCCAATGAATTGAATTTGATGAGGGCGCGCTATGAAACCGAAAGCCAAACAATTAGCGATGAAGAGTCGCGAGCGCGCCTCGATGAATTGAGGAACCTTAAGAATAGGATGGAACTTCTGAAATTGATGTTTCAGCCCGAGACCGTTTTAGAAGGAAGGCTAAATGTCATAGGACTGGAAAACCAAGCGCTCAGTGCACGTCAAGATAAACAGAAACACGCAAGGGATGATGTAGACCGTCTGGAGAATCATCCTGACGCTGGACAGGAAGAAGCCTTAGCCGCAGCGCGCCAAGCTGAACTTCTTCGAATTGATGAACTAAGAGAAATTCTTTCTCCCGCGATAGACTCCGCATCTGATTGGATTGAGGTGCTGGAGAAGGCGTGCCCGGAAATTCCCGTCGATACATCTCGGAAAACGGCGTTACAGGCATGGGATGAGGAACTTGTCGCGCGCAAGGCGGAGTTGGAAATTCAGATGCGTCATCCGCAAATCGCGTCAGTGGGTGAGGTGGCGGAACACAACAGCCAGTCGGGACGACAAACGCCTCAAAACGACATGGATGCTGAAGGTGCATGGCTGGAAAGGGCGCGCCCGTTTTTGACTACGGACGCAAATCTCGTTGCTGTCCTGCAGCGCACCAATCGGGGAAGTTATGACCCTCGAACGCTGTCGATGCGGGAACTTCGGAAAAGAGCATCGGAGTTGCATAAATGGGCGATAGATAAATTGCCAAAAATTGAGGCGGAATTGGCTCGTGAAATCGAAAGCGTTAATCAGCAAACTGGCGGCAGTGCAACGCGCGTTAATGAGTTGACCATCCAATTGAGGCAGCATAGAAATAATTTAGGCGCTTTGGCGCTGACGTTAGAGCCCGATAGCGCTTTGCAAGCTAGACGGGAAAAGATAGCCAAGGAAAACCAGGCAATCGCCGATGGCCAGAAGTCCTTGACATTGGCGACACAGGAAGTAAACCGTTTGGAGGCGCTACCCGTCAGCGGGAGCCAACAAAATGAGTTGATACAGGCAAGGCAGATGGAGCTTGTTCTTGTACATGAGTTGCGCGACGCAATTGAGGACGCGGCGAAAAATGCAGTCGAATGGACAGCGATGCAGCAATCGGCATGCACCGATCTTCTGCCCGATAGGTCCAGGCAAAAGGAACTGCGTGGTTGGGACCACGTGGCGTTGATGCGTCAGTCGATGCTGGAAATACACTTGGAATTTCCCGGCTTCGCGCCTTCGACGGCGGACGCCTATCTCGTTTCTTATCCTGGCATGCAAAGCTGGGCGACCCTTTGGAAAGGATTGAACCCGACGCTAAAAGATTCTTTATGGAAGTTGCACGAGCTGGAACACGCCGATGAGCGAGAGGAGATGCCGAGGCCAGAGAGGAAGAAAAGAGAAATTGCTTTAGCTCCGCCGCTCAGAGTGGCGCTGCAAATATATCTGCCGGCGGATAAAGCAGAGGAGATCGCAAGCGCTTTTGAGAAGCATGTGGCGAATGATACGGATATGTCGGATTACATACCCGGCGTCGCGTCCATGCTTACCCGGTCGATGCTGACGGCGGACTATATGATGAGCGACGCATCCAGGGCGCATTTCACGGAGCGGTGGCGCGAGGTGTTTGAATACAGCCTCCACGATGACCACACTAGGGACGTCCTTTTGACCGCAAAGGAGTATCTCGGCGATTGTCCCACGCCAACGACTGAGGCGCTTCAGCAATCGGAGGAAGCCGCTAGGCTGTTTGCGGTTTCATCGATCGCGCATGACCCGGCCAAATTGATCGATTACACGGAAGATAAATTTAAGGGCGCGGTCATTGACAGTGTAGACCCGCTGGTCCGAGCCACCCTGTTATCGGATCGCGAAGAGTTGCAGACGACCATGCAGCTAAAGAAGTTGGCTGGCGCCGCGCTCGGCATGAAGAACGCGATACAAGTCGTCACCTACGAAGAGGCGGGCGGCGTAACGGATGAGCATGTGGAATGCGTGCGAAAACTTCATGAGACGCTGGTAGACGGCAAGCGCGACGGCATTAAAAATGCGATTCAACCGCTTAGGACGCGTATGAATCTCATCGGCTTGGATAACTACCGCAATCCCACCTATGTAAACAGATGTTCGGAAATGCGACGCGCCTTCGTCAGTCAAGCCAAGCGGTTGGAGGAAAAGCAGCAGACCTTCGATGAGTGCCTAAGAGAAGGTCCGCTCGCCGATTACATGCAGTCGCTGTACGAGCAGGAGTCGCATTTTGAGTCGGATAGAAGACAGGTGGAAGAAGAAAAATTAGCCATTCAAAAAGAACGGGGACGGGTGGA
Organism: Burkholderiales bacterium; assembly: GCA_035539675.1. Lineage (GTDB taxonomy): Bacteria > Pseudomonadota > Gammaproteobacteria > Burkholderiales > DATLHW01 > DATLHW01. The sequence goes on from DATLHW010000335.1 coordinate 7,490, forward strand.
TGCACAAATTGATGAATATGACGGCATCAATAAGCCGGACCCCTACCAGCAGCTTAAAAGAGAACCAGGGTGGACAGACGCCGAATTTGAGCAGCGCAAGGCGAGTCATGAAATCGACATGGCGCCATTGCGTACAGAAGTTGACAAGCTGCTCGATCAGCAAACTGAGTTATATCTTGAGGAGCAAAATGTGAATGAAGTCGTCAAAACGAGACGGCTCATTGGTCTATCCAAGCAGTTCATGGTTGTTAAGGCGCTTACTGAGAAAGAAACGAAGCGAGACGAAGCATTCGAGTACCGTCCATTGATCGAAAATACGGACAGCAGACTTGATCGGACAATGATCAAATATCCGGTAGTGGCGCAACGGCTTATGCAGATGCAGTTTGACATCGCCCGAGAAGGGGGGGCAAAGAGAATCAAGATAGATCCGAGTTCGTTCAATCCGGCGGAACTGAAAGAAGTGCGGCTTGCCGCACAACTCGCGGGGCGCCCATTGCAACTCACAGGATGTCAGCCTGAAGACCACGTTCTCACCACGGCGCAAAAAGCGGAATTCATTCACGAGCTCAACATACGTCTAATGAAATTATGCGCCAACATGTCTGAGCAGGCGCTTAACCGGTATCAACTTTTCCCTCAGGAAAACACACATGCATTGACGCTCGCGGCCGGAGGGACGGTCATCAAGGTCGATGAGAAGGGGAGCGCCTGGGTCAACGCGCGCGAACTTTCTGCAGTGCCGAAACTCGTCAGATTTAGTCCGGCATTACAAACGCAATTGGGAATTACTTTGCAGCTAGGCGATACCGTTGGCAATGCGCTTGTCAACCGGGTTTCTCGAGGGGGGCGCGCTAACCGTGCAACGACTTTGTGACCCTGCCCAGATAAGCTTGACGCATCTAGCCGATGATGGGCCGGGATTCAGGATGATTTCATCCAAGGCGGAATGGTAAGCACCACTCGCCAATAATATTATTCATATTACGCTTCTATGTACGAACACAGCCCCGTCGAATTCCTTCAGACTCCCAAACTCCTCGACCCAACTGACTCGGAGTCGCCCCTTGTGCATTGCTTTGGTCAAGGACAAGGCGAACCACCTTTCTTCCAGCAAGAACAAGCCGAGCCCGTCGGATCCCCATGGTGCGCAGCGAACGCGCTTCTGCTTGGGCGTGTAGATCCAAGAACTGGCGTCGACGAAAACGGAAGGCGTCCCGTAACGGCATCAGAGTTCCTAAGAATCGCCGAATTAATGCTCGCGGGCGTGGATCCTGATACTGGAATACGTGATGGCGTTGAGTTGAACAAGGCGGAAATAGACGCTATCGTCGATCAAGCCAAGCGGGAGCCAAGCTCGGAAGAATCGATGCTCGTCGCTTACCTAAATTACGACGCCAAGCGTCATGCGCCTCAACAATTTCGCGACTCTCACGGTAATCCAATAGTCCCGATCAACATATCCGAACTACAGCCAGTCACCGACAGCGCGTTTCTGGACAAGCTTCTTGATGATCCGACGAACACGCGCGACGAATTTATCGTGCAGTACGGCAGTGCAAGCATTCAGGCAGGGAAATATGCTCTGAACAGCCGCTTCGTTACCTTCCGGCGAAGCAAGCTGAAAAGAGAGTGGTATGCCATCGACGGCTCGGAAAACGATCAAATCCGCTTGGGAGATGACCTGCCCATAAAATCCCCTTTAGATTATCTTAAGAAGAAGACGCAGAATTTTGTCAATTCGCCATTGGTCCGTGCATTTGTCGAGCCGAACGTTAACGATCCGCTGGTGCAGTACGACTTGCAGCACGCGGCGCAGGTAGACAGCGCCCGCTTCGCAGCCGATTCATTGTTTGATACGACATTAAATCCACTTGGGCTTGGACGACGTGTCGTCAACAAAGTGATTGGCGACATTGCGAATCTCAACCCCATACGACCTGACGATAGAGCTGATTTGCTTAGTGCATTCAATGCACGGCACTTGGCGGATTTCTTGAGCGATGCGCTGGATGCGCACAATATTGATCTACAAACCGTCGATTTGTTGACCCTGCCGGAACGAGGAACGAGAAAGAAATGGCGGCCTAGCGCCTCGTATGGTGGGATTACCGGAGATGCAACTTATGCCATTCTCCACTTAAACGGCTTTGATACGCCATTCGTCGCAATTGCAAGAGGTGATGACCAATCGCCGTGGCGAGTCATTGGGCATGATATTCATCGTCAGGCGCCGGCGCTTGAGCGGTTCATTGAGACGCAATATCAAGCAGAAAAAGCGCGGATCAAAAAAGATGGAATAGATATCGAAGAAAAACTGGCGGCTCTGGACGAAGCCCTTGAGCAAGCCAACGTCGTTGTCGTGCAATCGCATGTCGACATGGATTCTGCCGCCGATTCCTTGGAAACCTACTGTAATGATTGGGCGCCGGCGCCTTTTGCGACTGCTGCGGCGGAGAGTCCTCCGGCAGACGAGGAAGTATCGCATGCTCAGCCGCAACAACCCGAAGCGCCCGATTTGATAATGTCCTTAGGCGTCGCCAAAGATTTATGGTCCAAATCGAAAAATCGCCAAAAGGCGTTTGCGAGACTCTACGCGCTTTGGGAGAACCACGAAGACGGTGGCTTGGCGCATGGGGAGAAATTTCAGCCGGACCTTATTCTGATGGACATCACAAGTCGATGCCGGAAAAAGAATGGTATAGAACTGGGGCGCGAGGAAGGCGGGGTTTATCCGGATGTGCATCGCTATCCATTGGAAGCATGGGGTGCAACATTTGAGGTGATACTCAAGCATGACGAAACCAAGGGCCGGAGTATCTGGTTGTCTGGTTTTGGCGAAGAGCAATTCGAGTTCAAGGATATTTTTGATAACGCAGGCATCCGCAAGCTGGACGAAGTGCTCACGTCGGAATTCTTAACGCTGACCCCAGGCTACGCCACGGGCCTATGGAAAGCCCCCACGCAAAGCTTGTTTAAGCTGTTGCTCGATATTCTGCAAAAAAGAAAAGATGACGGTGAGGAGATTGACGTTGAGCTCGATCACCGTTTGTTAGTTGCTATCGCGGAGCGATGTCGCAAGCGTGATGGCGTGGCGTTTGAAGTTAGAAATAAGGATTCTGAAGTTGTGCCGGGATTTTTTCGCTTTACATTAGAGGAATGGGGAAGCACTTTTAACGTGTTGGTACGGCACGATGGGCAAGCAGCGACCGGCATGTGGCTATTAGATGTTGATGGTCACGCAAACGATATGGCTGAGGTTAACAAAGTCATCGGACGAGTGGTGGCAACCAGCAAAAGACGGCAAGAAACTGCTGCGGGAATTAACCTGGATGAGCGAAGAATAAGAGCAGACAGACCCTCGAAAAAGAAAAGCAAGACCGCCGGCGTCGAGCAAGCTGACCTCCCTCTCGGGTTAACTCTTTCGCCAGCAAAAGCCCAGGATTTATGGAAAAAAGGGCAAAAAGATAAGATAGCCGACGTGCTTCGAGTAAGCTGGAATGGTGAGAACGCGCCAACCGCGCGATCCGGCGCACCAGTTGACCACTACCTTCTCATAGAAATCGCCAAGCGTTGCCGTCCCGGTACCGGAACAGTGGCCAAGGACGAGATGGGCGTCGAGTTGACTGGCATAAACACTTACCAAGTAAACGCTTGGGGTCATTCGTTCTCGGTTCTCGTGCAGGAGAGGGACGGAGAACTTCAGAATATCCGCTTCTTGAAGTTGGACAAACGCATAGAGCACGACTTCGATAAGTCGTTAGTAGATTTAATCTCCCGAAATAACAAAGACTGGCATGCAAAAAGAAAACTCCGGCTGGCAAAGGTTGCAGAAAGCGCCGACAAGCTCGACTGTGATCCTCAAAAGGCCCTTATGCTCACGTACCGGGGAGCTAGAAAGACAGAGTTTGCGGGCCTTTTCAATCGCTTTCGCGTCTGGAAGGACGAACACGGTGCTCAGCCCAACCTGTTAGTTTCGTCTTACTTGGCTATTCTTGAGATGGCTGATGCATGCGGTATCCGTAATGCTCGGCGAATTACCGATCCCAATGATGGTCAGGCGCCAGCGATTTACAACCGGGAACTGGAACTCTGGGGTGAGCGCTTTAATATCTACTTCACACTCAAAGACAATAAGTTTCAGGATGTACGTTTAGGACCGCAGAGCGCAGGCAAGCGATATTCCATTGCGAACACGAAAGATGAACAAAAAATCTTGGAGGAAATGGGGCATTCGCAAAATAAAACGACGGCGCGTAACCATCCAGCGCGCGGGCGGGATCCAGATGGCAGTGCTTCGATCAGGAGCAGTCGGCGCGATACAACTGTCGCCTCAGGAGTCGACTCTACTTTCGAGGGCGTTGGCGATGCGCATAGCGGATCGTTGCGCCCTTCCAGACGGTCTACCAGGGCGTCGAGTAAGCGGGGGCCTTTGGGTGAATTGGTTGAAGGGCACGAACGCTCCCTTTCCAGAAGACGGACAACCGGTCCTTCGCAGGACGCTGATGACATCGATATGCGGGATCGAGAGAGCGCGACGTTGGTTGAGCGAACCACTGATGTTTCTGGCTCGCAAGGGGGGCAAGCAGCGGGCGATGACGATGCCTCTATGGGGAACGTTGTATCCGATAACGAAGGTCTCGTCCACGGGGAAGTAGGGGAGACGCAACGCGCAAGTATCCAGGTTGTTATTAAACGAGAATCGGACGATGACGAGGCGATAAGCAGTGCGCCGGTGATCACAGACCCAGAGGTTATAAATCCCGAGGTGCAAAGCGCGGTGTTGGATGAAGTAACGCAACGGCGCCTGTTGAGCTGGAAAGTGCCGTTGCTGGAAGAAGTCGAAGAAGGCTTTCAGACAACTTATCAACATGAGTCGATGGAAATGTCAGACGAGCCGCCGGCGAATTTCCTCTGGCCCATCCGCGATCCCCGGCGTCCCTCGAGAATTCACCCGGATTATGCGGCCGACGAAGACGGTTTGATTCTTCATGAGAATTGCGAATGCAGGGAAGTCTTTATCCATTACGATGAAAGGAAAAAAATAGTCGCAGCCTACGAGGAAACGAGACAGGAAGCGAATGCGCTTTCCGGCGGGACTGAAGCCGATAAGAGAGAACGGATACTGGCGTCGTATGTTGATGTAAAAAATGACGTGGCGCAATTTTTCGGCGGAATAAATCCCGAAAGGATGGAAATCTTAGAGTCGTATGTGAAAGCGAAAAAGGAGCTGGAAAAGCTCTGCACCGGCATTTATATCGAGGAGGGACAAGAAAAGATAGCGGAATACGAGAAGGCAAACGACTACCGCAGTGAGATTGATGTACATGTCGCTCCGTCTGAAAGGATAAATATCGAGGCGGCGTATACGAAAGCAAAAACGAATCTTGCGCTCTTCTTGGCCGGCGGGATTGATCGCCATGAGCGAAAAGCATTATTAGAACTCTATGCGGAAGCAAGAAGGGACCCGGGACGCTTCGTCAGCGGAATGGATGCCGACGAACGGAAAGGCCTAATGGCGCGGTATGAGCACAGGGAGAGCGTGCTACGGTCGTACGCGGAAGTGGAAAAGGGTGCGGAACGGCTCTTCACTGACGCTGGCGCCGATGAGAAGAAAAACCTACTGGCCGCGCATGTGAAAGCAAAAACGCGGCTGAAGCGGTTTTTCGCCGAAATCGATCCGCATGAGCGGGAGCGCCTATTGGCGCTGTATGCAGAAGTAAAGCGAAATCGAGAAGGTTTTTTCCCTGGCGCGGAGGCCGCTGAGAAGGCCGATCTATCGAAGATGTACGCGAAAAAGGAAAAACTATTGGCGGCCTATGCGAAGGCGGACGCCACGCTCGAAAGACTCTTCACCAGCAGGGATGCCGTTAGCGGGAAAACAATGTTGAAGCGGCATAAGGAAGCAGAAGCGCGCCTGGATGAATACTTTACCGAGCGCGAAGCGAAAATCAAAGAAATATGGGATTACGCTAAGGAGGGGAAAGCGGCGCCCGCCGCGCAACTGTTCCACACGCCGCGCTTGACCGATCAAACAACGCGATCAAAGAAATTGGTCGGCGAGTTCGGTCGTCGTCTCCTGGACCACGACAACCAGCCGCTGCTCGAAGCGGTCGATGCCTGGGTTTACGTGAAGATCGACACGAAGGACCTCAAGGCGCTTGAGGCGTTTGTCGATAAGTATGGAAAAGACCGATTCGAAAATTATGCGATGCGAGGATCGGAGGACAATGAAGGGAACAGCTATTACTTTGTGCCGGTGAAGACCGGTCATCCATCGGCGCTGATGAACGACGAATATCCACCGGTCGACCAGGAGGGAAAAATCGTGCCCGGCAAGCAACGAGGCGACATGATGTCGTTCGAAGCGGAGGTCGGGCTGACAAATAAATTTCGTAGGGCCGATGGAATGCAGAGCCCGCATACACTCCAGCATCGACTCACGGAAGCGCCTTACGAAACCACCATGGGCTACACCTACACGCTAAAGCGCGTAGACGAATACTGGCTGGATCGCCATGACGCCGACGCGTTGGACTCGCATGGGAATTTCAACGCTTTCTATGCCGAAGTCGGTCGTCGTTTTTGCGGGCGCTCGTTAATGGTTGATTGGCGAAAAAAGAGCGGCCAGAATACGAATGAGGCTTTTCTGCGCGATGTCGTCAATAACTGTAAAGAAGTCATGTCCGAGCCGCGAGTCGATGGCCGCAATCCGAAGCTGGTCGAAGGAGAATGGGGCAGAGGCGAGTTCAAGGTCTGGGAGAATTGGCATATCAAAGGCTTCAAGACCACGATCGCGGAACGGCCCGTGACGGTTTTCTTGTCTTTCAACGATCGGATGGGAACGAGAATAGACGACATACGCATTCTCGAGGAGCAAACGCCCACGCGGGAATCGTATCAGGCGATGTTTAACGAGATGCGATCAAAAGCGGTTGTTAGACTCTGCCAGGAAACGCGGTGCTTGCCGGGCTTCTCACTGGCGCTGTCGCCCCAAGTGAAGCAAGAACCACCGGCAAATGCGGCGAGTATGCAACAAGCCGGCGTAGAAACAATTCCGATGCGGGGCGGTCCCAGCACAAGCCGGCCACAGCCTCCGGCTGCAGCAGGTAGTTCCCACCAAACAAAAGGCAAAAACGTTCCCGGACGGGGAGGACGATAAAGATAGGCTCTGAGCAGAAACGTTTTTTTATGCGCCTTTATTGGGCGCATTCGGTAGAACGTTGATGCGATTTTGGCGAGGGACGTTGACGCAACGAGATCGCTCTGCACTTGATTGACCATGTGAATCTGTTGGGGCGGTTCGATTCGAACACAAAAATTCCACCGGGAAATACGGCTGCGCCCTCAACTGAACGATTAACATTTCAAATTGCCACCGGTAGCGCGTATGTTGGGTTTACTCCATATTATTTGCGTCGCGATCTTTCAATTCGCCATGGCTTGCAATGCTCTTCGCATAGGTCGAACTTGCGTTACTCACAAACTCTCAGGCGCGACCCATTGGTTGCTCAATAAGAGCCGCCAACCGCTGTGGGCTCGTTAGCAGGAGCAATCCAAGTGCGCTCAGTAGTCCAACACAGCAAAATACCAGCCAAGGCAACTGCGGCCACTGTTGCGTCCGAGCAAGTTCGATGAGCCAACCGCCGGCCACATTCCCGATAGCGCCTCCCACCGCCAAGCTCATCGAACTGACGCCAAGAAAAGTCCCCAGTGCGAGAGGATTCGCCATACTGGCGATGAGAGTCTGCAAGGTAGGACGAACCAGTATCGCGCCTAGAGAAACGACCGCCACACAGAGAAGAAACGCCCCAAAGCTGGACGCCAGCCCGATCGCTCCCGTGCCCAACGCCATTATGGTCACGCCCAACACCAGGATTCGCGGCGTGGTCAGCCACCGATCCAATAATCGGACCAACGCATATTGCAACAAAACGGTTAATCCGGCGCTCACCGCAAACATGACGCCAACGTTCTCTTGGGAGCCTGTCAATCGCTCGGCTTGCAGCGGAAAACTGATGTTCATTTGCACAGCGGTGAACCAGTAGCCCATCATCAATCCGGTAAGAATCATGAACGGGCGATCACGGGTCGCCAGACCGAGTCCGTGACTAAGCGGACGCTGCTTCGCGCCTGCGCTAATCGGCGGCAGCAGCAGCGCGAAGATGAAGTTCAGCGTGAAGCAGGCGGCCGCGATCATACAGACAATCCGAAAATCAAAGCGCAGCAGCGCGGCGCCCAGTAGCGGTCCGACCGTGCTTGCTATTCCACTGATCCAATTGCTGATGGCGTAGTACCTCGAGCGGGTGTGCTCGGTGGTCAACGTGGCGATCGCGGCTTGGTAGGGCGCCTCGAATAATGCCCCGCCTAGCGCGGAGACCAGCATCGCGCCAAATAGCAGCGGCGCGTTATCGGCGAAAGCCAGACTCCCGAAGCCTACGGCGCGCAGTAATACGCCCATACAGATCATTGGTCGCACGCCGAAGCGGTCGGATAGCACGCCGCCCACGATCGCAAGGCCCTGTTGGGTTAGTTGCCTCACCGCGAGGGCCATGCCGACCAGCGTCGCCGCCATGCCGATGTTGCTTACAAAATGCACAGCCACCAGCGGCATCAGCATGGCGAAGCCGGTCACCATGAAGAAGGTATACGCCAGCAGCGCGTTCAGCCCGCGACGGCGGACTTGATCGGAGAGCGGCGCAGTGATCACAGTGGGTTCTTGCTAGCGCGATAAAGATAGATCGGCGTTGGATCGGCGCTGAACTGGGAGAAGGGGAATGGCTCAGCGGAAATGGCCATGACGCCGTTACCCAGAAAGCGCGGCGCGATCCCGCTACCGGTCTGCGCATAAACGATGAGCGGGATTCCTCTGCGCCGAGTAGCCGCCAAGATCACGTCAAACGAGCCGTTGGATAGCGTCATGCCTGTGGCGATGATGACATCGGCTTGATCAAGCACGGCGTGCATGTCTCTTGTCACCGCAAGGCCATCCTGCGTGCGCTCCATGTTGAAGTCGCAGGGTAAACAGATGGCGCCCTGCTGTTGAATGGCCGCAACCAATGGGTTGACTACGCCGATCAACCCGACGCGCTGCCCCGGTTTGAGAGTCAAAAGACTGGCGATGGCCTCATCGCGAGCCCGCGCCCGTTCCGGCGGGCCGCCGCTCGGCAGCATCATTACGCGGGCCGCGGTGGCTTCCCGATGCGGCAGGACGACGTTCAGGTAAGCATCCAGCGCGGCTATGCGCACCGGCAAGCGCTCATCAACTAACAAATCGGCCACGCGTTTGCCAGATAGCTCCTCAGCGATTTCCGATTCAAGCTGATCGCGCTCGACGCAGCAGGCGCCAAACGACGCGCCCACTCGGACGAGCAAATAGTAGTTGCGATACTTCTGTTGCGTGCCGGGGAACTGGGTGCTCTGGCGAATCCAGAACGCGCCAACGACGAACATTGTCTCCGGATGAGGACCGTATGCGCCTTGCTGCACGGCGTGAATAAGATCGGCGACGGAGGCTGTGGAAGAAGGAGCGGCGGTGCTGATCACGAGGTTTTCCTTTTCAAACGATGACAGATGTGTCGTCAAACACCAGTTCAATGCGGCTCAGCGCCTGCTCGGCGTAGCGACGCGCGCCCTGGCCATCGTGGTCAATTGTCACCACATGTCCCAGATAACAGCTGTTGTCGATCGGTGCGCCGACTCTGGCTCCAGCCACGGGGCTCATTGTCCAGCGGGCGATGTTCAAATCGTTGTCCAGTGTTTCGACGCCGCGCAAGGCTGTGACATCGCCGCCTTGCGCGGGGGTCAGGAATTTGATCGCGGCGCTGGCGATTCCTGTATGCAGGCGTATCAAATGCGGGCGTCGCCCCAGCGCCAAGTCGATTTGCGCGGTTAACAAGTCGATCCCCGTCACGCGCTCGATCAACTCGGTGATGTAGTTGCCGCCTGGACGCGGGTTGATCTCGACGATGCGTGGACCATCCGGTGTTAGTTTGACTTCTGTATGGCTAATGCCGTGGTCGTGGCCGACGGCCGCCAGCGCCTGTACGACCAAGGCATGTATCCCTTCAACCTGCTCACCGGTAAGCCGCGCGGGAAACATATGACCGTCTTCGATGAAGTAGGGAAAACCGGTCACGCTCTTGTCGGTGACGCCGATGATCGTTGTCTCGCCTTGGAACGTGCATGCCTCGACGCTGATTTCCTCGCCAGTCATGTATTCCTCCAACAGCCAGAGTGCTTCTCTTGATTGCTCCCGGAAGTTTGTTTGGAATTGCGCCAGCGCCGAAAACGCGTCGTGCAGCTCGGCTTCATTCTTGACCAGTCGTACAAAAGCGCTAGAGGCCAGATCCGAAGGTTTCAAGATCAGCGGATAACCGATTTGCGCAGCCGCCTGGCGTGTCGACTCCCACGTGCTCGTGGTCTTGAAGATGGGATTTGGTAACCCGGCTTGTTCAAGCGCCTCACGCACCAGGTGCTTACGACGCACAGCGGCGACATTGGCCGAAAATGCCTGTGGTAGTTTTAGCGCCAGGGCCACCTGAGCTACGGTATCGATGTAGTAATCGCAAACCGTCACTACGCCATCGAACTTTAAAAGTTCGTGTTGCCGTTGCAGAAAAGCAATTAATGAGGGCGTATCGTTGGTTTCAGTCGTTAGCACATTTTCAGCGTGCTCCAGCACCGGATGAATCTCTCGTGTACGTGCATCCAGGTAGTGTCCGCGTTTGCGTGTGACGAATGTGTAACGGTGCCCCAATTGGGTAATCGCCGCCGGCAAAATGCGACCGGCGCCGCCAACCCAGCTTTCGATCATTAACAGATGCGCCATTGGTTTTATTCTCCTTAATAATTAACTGACGTAATGAGTAGGAAGTAGGTCAGGTTGCGATAGCTACCTGACAACCACCGCTTGCGTCAGGTAGCTATCGCAACCTGACCTACTACTGGCGCGCCCCCATGCCATCACGGACCATGGCAATGCCAATTCCTCGTGAGAGGAGATGGGTTTAGGTGTTAGCGTTCTGATGTCCCTTGCTTCGTGATGTTTGGCAAATACCGCTTCGGCGTAGCGGTGGCCCGTATCGGGTGCTATGAAGAGAATGGTTCTATCCGGCCGGAGCGCAGCCTCTCGACAAGCGACCAGATAGCAACACCCACTGGAGAGCCCAGCGAAAATGGCGTGCTCCCGCAATAAAGCAACCGCCCCAGAGAGGCCGTGGTCGAACGACACCCAATGAATGTGATCGTAGAGCGCGTGCCGCACGTTGCGAAACGGAATGGACGTGCCGATTCCGGCAATGATGATGCCGGGATCTTCAATGTGTTCGCAGCCAAACGTCATGCTGCCAAAAGGCTGCACGCCGATGAGCTCGACATCGTCGCTTGCGGCGCGCAGGGACTCGACGATTCCCCCCGTCGAGCATCCGGAGCCGATGCCGCCTATCACGCTAAGCGCATCCACGGCCAACGATTCCTTTATCAGGTCCGCGACCGGTTCGTAACCGGCATAGTGAATGTCGTCGTGATACTGCTGCATCCAATGAAAATGTGGATTGGTTTGCAGGAGCGACTTTATCTTTTCGACGCGAAGACTTTGATCAAGCTTCAACGTCGCCGCCGGTTGCACTTGATCAACCGTAGCGCCCAGGATCTGAAGCTGGACCATTAGCGTCTTGTCCACTGTCTGAGATGCAACGATGTGGCACTTCAGGCCAAATCGGTGACAAGCCAGCGCCAGCGCATAGGCGTATATACCGCTGGAGCTGTCTATCAGTATGGAGTCCTTGTTCACCAAGCCCGATTGCAGGAGCCGCTCCACCGCAATGAGCGTCGAATAAACCTTCATGGTTTCAAAGCGTGCGACGTATAGATTCGCTTTCAACCGTACGAGGGCGGGCGCTTTAATGGCGTCGGCAATGTGCTCGAACGTGGTCATGATCAAAATCCAGTCTGTACAAAACGGCATTGATATCCGAGGCCATGAAAAAACGACGACAGTTCGCCCATTTCCGTATGGCTCGGTTTCTGAACGTAGAGGTAGCCCAACAAACTGCCCGTGTGCGCAACGACGATGCCATCCGCCTTAAAACGGCTCTGCCGTGAAAGCATGATGTCCAGATTTCGCTTGGGGATAACGCCTTGCGCGAGTGTTGCGCTTGCCGTGGCGCAACGAGCGATTTCCGGTAGGTTGCATTCCAGAAAACCATTCACCGCACGGTCCAGATTCGTCAGATACGCTGATAGATTCCGCTCGTAGTAGGCCAACAACGGCGCGCCTGCTTTTTCCGTATCGATGGCGTCGCCTTCGTCGATATAACAAACATAGAATTTTGGATCGAAGCCAAAGCAATGAATGACCTCCTGCTGTCCACTCAGATAAAGGGCATAGGTATCGAGAAATACGCTGTCCGACCGCTCTACCTCGCGCAGAATTCTCGATATCGACTTAATCGAGGATTTACGCTTGAAGATCGCATCCAAGCAGCGGATGGTCGCCACGATATCCGCCGTGGAGCTGGCCATTCCCTTGCCCTGTATCAGCTCGGAGTCGTAAGTCCATTTACCCGAAGGTAGCCGTATTTGATGCCGCGAGAGATAAATATCGATGGCTCGGCGAGATTTCTTCTTATCGGTAAGGTCCACATTGATATGGCCGTTCTCGCCGCACGCGAAATGTACAAAGCTGTATTTTTTAATCGGTAGCGAGATGAGGCTAATGTGCAGCTCATCGTCTTGGATGTATGGCCCCTGGAAAAGCTCGCCCAGAGTTCCGTGGCAAATTCCGCTATGAATCGTTTGGAGATCGCCCACATTTTCGGTGGGCGAACGAAACTGGCCTCGTGCGTCGAACGTGGCGCTCCGTAGCGCGGCCAAAGTTCGACTATCTTTATCTCTGGCCATACCGTCACATTGGGTGAGTAGGTGCGTGACGGGGAGCAGCGGTTCACGTGGCATGACTCTTCCTCCCGAGGTATTCCAAGTTTCCAAATCCAAGTGAGTTCAGCGTATGGGGTCACTTGGGTTGTCACATGATGACTTATGATAATGATAGTGCGTTATCATTATTGCGACAAGAGGCAATCGGTTTGAATATGCCTTTGGGATCTGGCTAGGCGAGAGGAGGCGTCATAGTGAACTATGGCAACGACGAGCAACGACGCCAGACGACAAAAGGCGCGATTCAATGTCACGTTATCGTTTGGGATTGGTATTAGCTCGTTACCTTACGAGCCAGTTGACACTATCTGTCGATGTGCTGCATCGTGTTCAGGGATCATCCGGCTTCGCAGGCGCGCGGCTCATTATGTGCGAATGGAAACAACTTTGCTGATAGTCCGCTACGCGCCAATGTGAACAAGGGTGAACACCTAAAAAGTAACGCTTACACTGATGTTTACAAAACTGGGTTCAAATGACTGGATCGATAAAATTCAATGTGTTTGGTCGTATCGTACTCGTTGAGAGAGGAGTGAATGGTTGGCGATCCTATTATCCCGGACCCGACGGCAAAAAGAGACCAGCTGATTTTGTAATTCCAGACTTTGTGACGGCCAACGAATTAGAGCAGTATCTCGACGATCTATTT
>DATLHW010000336.1:0-8977 GCA_035539675.1 Burkholderiales bacterium
ATGCAAAATCACTTCGTGAATCAAACGGCCTTCTTCATGAAGTCGCTTTCTTTGTTTTTGCCTTTTTCATCCAGAAAGCCGGACGGCGAAGACTGAGCAAGGACAATTGGCTATTAATACGGTTTCCATTTAAATTTCGGATTCGAAACCGTAGCGAGCGGCCCGAGATCAAGCCGAGAAGCGTAGGCGTAGCCGGGGTTTCGGAAAGCAGGCTTGATCTCGGGCAGCGCGGTAGGCTTCAAAAGAAGTCTAATGGATTATCGATGTGGGTGACCCTATCAGATACTTTCAAGACTGGAATGTATACCGGAGCACAACGAAAGTGTCTGTTGCATTAGCGATGCCTGCTATTTTTCGAGACGTCGCCAAGGTCAGATCATCAGAAAAGCCTTAACGCGATCGATTTTCATCGAAAGGGAAATAATATGAATGAAGACTCAAACCTCCGGGCTCTAACCCCAAAGATACGGTCATTGGACGCAAAGTTAACTGCCTTAACGACTGAGCTGTATTTGCAACAGAGGGGATTGCTTCCTCCTCGGCCCGTACTATCGGATACCGTACACGCCGCGGTTCAGGAGTTAGAAACGCTATTGAGAGGTGACCGATTTTATTTGGAAGATATCCGAAAGCGATACAAAAATCTGCAGGATAACAATCCCGATATATTGAATGAATACCAAAGGATTCTCGAAAATGCGCAACGCTTTCGACAATGGTTTCGGGAGCGTTTCGATATCGATATTGGCGATGCGGGGGAAAGCCCGGAGAAAGCTGCCCCAAAGAAGGCAAGCGGCAAGAAACCGGCGCTGAGGGATTTAAACCTGAAGGACGGGGTGCTTTTTTGTCTTAACGAGGAGACGTTGCAGGGAATGGGCAGTAGCCGGGATGTTGATCCCAAGGAGTTTCTCGAAATGCGCAAGATATGGTCTGCAGCCCTGGCCGAATCCACTACCAACTTTCGCCCCCTGATGAGTTCTGAAACAACAACTGAAGAGATTAAAGACATTGTTAAGTGGATAAAACAGATTCCTGGTAGCGATCTTGATGCCGACAACGCAAATAAATATACAAATCTCCTAGAACGAGAATTGCGACATAGAGGAGAAGAGCTACCTTCGGAAGAAATTGAATCGATGGTTGGTCGCATGCATCGCCTTCCCGAAGAATCCGTTGAGCAGCTAGTTAGTAAGCTGTCGCCACGAGAGGCGCAACAGTTTGCGACGCACTTCAACACATTGTTCGTTGCTCTTAAACAAACAGTCAATGACAGTAAACTCACCGGTGACCATCTCCTACACTTTGCCGGTTTAGGTGACTTAGCATCGAATCTGATCAAAGATCCGAATGACAGAAATATCTTTATGACGACTATTGATCAGTGGGTAAAGCGTCCGGCTCAGGCAATCATGCACGAATCGCTAGATGGTTATTACAACCATCAAACTACACTCTGGAAGCTGTCTCAAAGCGAGCCAGGACAATCCGGTAAAAAGGGAATCTATCTGGAAAGTTTTCAATTTCCAACACACAAAATATCGAGAGTATCTTCACGCCCCTCAAATTCTTCAGGTTACTTCCCTACTCCCACTTCAACGGAACAGTTACAAGAGAATAAGTCGGGTCGTTCTTTTAAAAAAATAATTTCCGGGATAATAAAGCCAAGGAGGAAATCCCATCCTCCACCGACTACGCAGCAAGAACAAAAGGCGCAGCCGATCCCAAAAGAACCATTTGATTTATCCTTCCTGCGTTCTGCGCATGAGATAGGCCTAGTCAAGTGTACTGGCTTAATGAAAGATGAAATTCAGAAAGCGGGTTATCAAGCGCCCAGGTTTGAGGTAATCGAAGGATCGAATACTCAGGAACCCAAATGGGTGGCTTCGATTACGCCGTTGGACGATCGAGGGGAGAAAACTGAAGTCACCACTAAAGTGGCGCAGCAATTTGCTAATGAGGTTGCGGCGAGCATATCAAAGGACAGTTCCTCTTCGCCCACGTTCGGTCAAATAGGAGAATTTCTCACGACGTTATCTTTGTATCAGGAAAAATTGGGATTGAAGTTATCAACCCTACAAGACCTGGCTATTACTGAAGAAAGCAATAAACGGGGCGCAGAAACGACGCCGCCCTCTACCGCGGTAGGCGGGTCAGCAGCCCCTCAAACGTCATGGTCATGGCTCAATCTTGATTCCTCGCCAGATAGTGTTAAGCGAGGCGGCGATTCCCTCCGAAATGTAGACGAGATTCTGCAACAAGGCGAAATCAGCCTACATGATGACAACCATCTCGAAATACAAAAAGTGGATATCAAGGGCATAAGCTACGCTGTTCATATCGATATGAGTGGAGAGCAACATCTGAAAATCAGTTTTAAGACGCAAAAGGTCAAGGACGGGTTGATGCTTAAAGGGCTGCCAGACGATCCGGTGATTAGCAACCTCAATAGGCCAAGGTTGCAATTTATAACGCGTCCGGATGATAGCCCTATCACCCTACAACAAGGAAAAATTGATCAGGAGACGCACATATTAACTTTCTCGCATCCAATAAAACCCGGCACAATCGGAGAAATCAGTGGGCGCTTGTCGGCAGGTCAAATGGAAATTGCGAAATTGCATGGTTATGTGTTTGCCGCGCCTGATGAGCACAGTCTTAATGCATTAGCCTTAGTTAACAAGGATGCTAGAGATTTTCGGGAAAAAATGAAGGAAACGAAAAGCTCTCGACAAACGCACGACGACAAGAGTCAATCGCCGTCAACATCTACGCCGCGTAGAGGAAGTAGATAAAATCGCAGGGCTCGTCATGTGTTTCGGGGGTCTTATTGCCCCCTGTAGGAGCGAGCTTGCTCACGATTACGGACGCAATCGCGAACAAGCTCGCTCCCGCAATTGAATTGCGTCAACAGGAATCAAGCCTCTGAAATCCATAAAGAGTCATGATTGTTATGTCATTCTAAGCGCCAGTGAAGAATCTGCTGTTACGCTTTGTCATCAAAAAATCAAAAAAGAAAAAACAGATTGTTTACTTGCGAGACGGCAAACGAATCGTCGCACGCGGCCCGAGTTTGCTTTGATGCGCGGAGGCGTACATTGAGGCAATGGAGTCACAAAATCGAGTCGCGCAGTACTTTTGCGACGCCCTCGCCAAAGGAGGCCGTTACGATTGGATTGCTCTGCACGCCACTTCCCACCGCCTTCGGCGCACGCTTGAGCAAGAACGGAAGCAAATTCATCTTCGGCGCATTGTCCCGCCGCATCAATTCCAAATGCCCAAACGAGAACGGCGAAAAATGCAGCAGATCGCAGAGATGGCTCGACACTCGCGCCAACCATGCCGGCGCCGACAAGCAAACAGCGGGCGATCGACCTAACGCAGTTCGTAGCGTGGCGAGATATTCGCCCATAGTGTGCAGATCCGGTCCGCCAAGCTCCACTTCCCGAAGGCCGTCTCTTCCCGATGTCTCGCATAAAGCAGTGATCGCCTCGCCAAGTTCACCCACATCCAATGGCGCAATCTTGCCGGTCGCATCAGCAGGAAGGAAATGAATGGGCCATCGCGCCACCATTCGCATCCACCGCGCGCCGAATCCGCCTTCGCCATCGAGCAGCGAAGGGCGCACGATCGTCCAATCGACGCTGCTTCGCTTGATGGCCTCTTCACCGAGCAACTTGGAAGTGAGAAAACCGCTACGCGCCTCCGCATGAAGTCCAAGCGCCGAGACATGGACGAGACGGGCTATCCCAAGTCGGGCGCAGGATTCGGCCAGCGCGGCGGGAGCAAGGTGGTGGACTCGCTCGTAACTCTCGACGCCGCGCTCGCGCAAGATTCCCACGCAGTTCACGACGCCATCCATGTTTTCAAGCAGGGGGCTCCAGTCGGCAGGCTCGGTCAATTGCTCGAAACGCACTCGCCTCAGCTCGCACTGCCGAACCGCCGACGGTAATTTCTTCGTGGCGCGTCCTATATCTCTGACGCCAATCACTACCTCATGGCCGCAAGCCAACAAGGCTGTAACAACATGCCGTCCGATAAAACCAGCGCCACCTAAAACGAGAACTTTCACAAGAGCCTCCCTTTTCATTATTTCTGTCACAACAGAAATATAATCCCAATTACATGGAACATGCAAAGCGAATTTAGGTACTCAGCCCCTATTTACAGCTGTAAAAATGAGGTTCACAATTACTTCAATTTCTGTAACAAGCGAAATATACGATCATGACAGACATCGAAACCACCAGCGTAGGCGCATCGCTATCGCCCATTTCCCGCCGTTTTGTCTTGCACTGGGGCGAGATGGGCTCACGTTGGGGGGTCAACCGCACCGTTTCGCAAATTCACGCCCTGCTTTATCTCTCCGGCCGTCCCATGAATGCGGAGGAAATCTCCGACACGCTTGGCGTTGCGCGATCGAATGTGAGCAATAGCCTACGGGAGTTACAAAATTGGAACCTTGTCAAAGTGGTTCATTTGCTGGGGGACCGAAGAGATCATTTCGAAACTTCGCGCGATGTCTGGGAGCTGTTCCGAACCGTCGTTCGCGAGCGTAAGGCGCGGGAGTTCGACCCGACTGTGTCCGTCTTGCGCGAATGTGTCGCGGATCAAACGTTCAGCAAGGAAGAAGCCGGCGCGCAACTGCGCATTCGTGAAACGCTTGCGTTGATGGAGTCGCTCTCCGGATGGGGCGACGAGATGTTGCGCCTGGAGCCTGAAACATTGATGAAGGTGATGAGACTTGGCGCGAAGATTCAAAAACTGATTCGAGAAAACCCGCTGACGAAATAAAGAAGATTCGAACCCGATTTACTTAGCAACTTATTCAAATATTGTTATTAAATGGAGTGAAGCATGAGCCCCGCAATCCACTTTCCTATCACCATCTACTATGACGCCTCCTGTCCCTTGTGCGCCAACGAGATGCACACGCTTAAGGCGACGGATGTGGACAACAAAATGTTGCTTGTTGATTGTTCAGCGCCGAATTTCGATGGTCGCCCATTCGCGAAAGACGGCATCACGGTCGCGTCCATGCTAGGCGTTATCCATGCGCGTGACGCTAGCGGTCATTGGTTCAAGGGAGTGGATGTATTCGAGATCGCCTATGACGCAGCGGGACTAAGCGCGCTTGCGGCGTTATGGCGCCACTCGAAATTGCGCCCATTGTGGAATCGGGCATATCCCTGGGTGGCGCGCAATCGTCACGCATTGTCGCGATTCGGTATTCCACGGCTTGTCGCCGGCGCTCTACGCTTGCTGGCGCGGGGTGTGAAGCGTAGCGCGGCGAAGGCGGCTGTCGCGGCGACACAAGGATGCAATGCCGAAGTGTGCACACGCGATCAGCGCTAGCCATAAAAGAAAATAGGCCGCAGATGAACGCAGATCAAGAAATTTACGCAGATTGCTATCCGCCTTAATCCTGAAAATCTGCGCCCATCTGCGGCCCATTTTTCTCGGAAATTCGCATTACGATTTTTCGCCAGGGGCTACTACCTCGGTGATTTTGACGCGAATGGCCCGACCGATTTTATAAGCCGTCAAAAATCGCACCGGGGATGCGAACCTGAACAACATAGGCACGGCGAAAACAAGAAACGCCACCCTGATTAAGCTTCCCCCCTCCCGAACGAATAGCATCCAAATTATCGCAGCGACCAACGCCGTGGCCGCCACATACAAAATGAAGTCCGTGATGTACTCGCTCACGGGTCGAACAAAAACGCCAGCATCCAGCTCGGAATCAATCCAGAACCACTGACCGAGGGCATGATTGACGAGCGCAATCATCTTCTCCGGGCCATTATCCCCTGAGGAAACCTGCACCACTTGGACCTCTTCGCCCGCGCCCGCCGGAATGTGCGACCCAGTATGTGGAATATCTATATCGCCGCCGCCATGAACACGCACCCCAATACGTTGTTTGGGAATAACTTCGGTTCCCGTGCTGACGCCGCCAAAGCCCAACGGATTGAACACTCGTTTTTGAGTAACGCGAGTATCAATCCAAATGTCGTTGGCGATGATCGTTCCGGGAATAAAACGGAGCTTGAATAAAACGCCCTCCGCTTCCCCCTCGACAATCTTTGGCGCTGTTGGGGCGCTTCGGCCAACGTCAGGCGTTTGTTCAATCTGTTTCGACGACTGGCGAGCTCCATCATAGGCTGCGCGTTGCACTGGGTCCGATAGCACCCGATAGGCCTCATTGATGCGAACGGTGATTTCTTCCGACTCTTTGGATTGATCGTGTCGATCAGGATGATGTTTTTGGGCCAATACGCGATAGGCGGCGCGGATTACTTCCGGGGGAGCATCCGGGGAAACACCGAGCGTTGCGTAGTAGTCAAAACTCACAAGCAACTTCCTTTCTCTGAGAAGCTGTTTACAAAATGTAGCGTACGACTGGCGCCGGAGGCCCACACTCGGCCCGCGCAGTCATTTTGCAAACAGCTTCTGAAGGATTTCGTTGATTTTATTTGCCCAGGTTACTGTACCACTTCGCGCCGAGAGGGGAAAAATCGGAATGTGAGCGCCCGCCGTGGACCGACATCAACTTCGGAGCCTCTCAGTCCTCGGCCAGCGAACGACGAATCTCCTCTCGCAGCCGAGAAAAAAACAATTCCTGGCGCTCCTGGAAATAGAAATGCCCTCCCTCAAACATCGTGAGATTGAACTCGGCTTTTGTGCACTTCGACCACTGCTCCAAACCTTCATGATCCGTGAATCGATCATCCTTTGCGCCTAAAGCCAGAATGCCGCAATCCAAGGCCGTTATCTCTGAGGAGACAAATTGTTCGGCCATGGAGAAGTCCGCTCGCAACATGGGCAATTGAAGCGCCATCAACTCCTTGTGAGCCAGAAGCTCCAAGGGCGTGGCGCCGTAATCCTGCAACGCGAGAATAAACTCCGCATCGCTCAAATTTTGTAGCGACTTGCTCACCCTTTTGACATGAGGCGCATTTCTAGCCGAGACGATTAATTTCCTGAGCGGCAGCACACCGTTGGTGGAAAGGCGCTTCGCCAGTTGGTAGGCGATCAGGGCGCCTAAACTATGACCAAGGAAAAAATTGTTGCTGCTGAGAAGCGGCTGGATTTCTTCCGCGAGTGTACTGATGAGCAGCGCAAGATCCGAAATCGGCTTTTCCCGGAATCGCATTCCCCTGCCCGGAAGGAACGCGATGTAAACCGCCACGCCATCTCCAATATGTTTTCCCCACTCCTTGTATTGATTCGGATTTCCCCCCGCATGCGGAAACAGAAAAAGCCGGCTACGCACGTCCGTTTCTTGATCGGCGCGAATAAACCAGCCTGGTCTCTTGTTCATACCTACCTCTTATTAAAAGCGTTATTCCACAAAATACGACAACAAGGCCACATGATAAATGAGGAACACCTTGTTCGAATCTTAGCGCCAAGCACTTTCTCAACAGCCTGCTACAATTTTTAGATGAAGGTTTAACCTAGAAACGGCGATTGGACGTACCCGAGTGTGCGTTTTCTGAACCGTCCGGCTAGGCGCGACGACGCGGCATGGCCGTCCCATGCAAGGAGGAGCAACAACGCTGGGCGGCTCAGAAAACGTGCAATCGGGTACGTAGCGTGGTCACCTATTTAGTGAAGCAAAAAACAGCGGTAACCTTCAAAAAGGTAAGACATTTCCATGGCCAACAAGCGGTCAATCGCCGTTTCTAGGTTTAATTCCATTCCACGGAGGCGTCATCATGAATCGCACCGCATCGGCTGTTTGGCAAGGCAGTCTCAAAGAAGGCTCCGGTAACCTGACCACACAAAGCGGAGTATTCGAAAAGCAGCCCTATTCCTTTAAGACCCGCTTTGGCGACGAGAACGGGACCAATCCGGAAGAACTCATCGCCGCCGCTCACGCCGGCTGTTTCAGCATGGCGCTGTCGTTATTTTTGAATAACGCTGGATTGACGCCCGAGCGCATCGATACAAAGGCGAATCTGACAATGGTTCAAGAAGGCGGCGGATTCAGCATTACAGCGATTCATCTCGACGTTTCAGCCAAGGTGCCTGGCGCGGACAACGCGAAATTTCTTGAGGCGGCGAATGGCGCCAAGGAAAACTGCCCGGTATCTAAAGTTCTGCGGGCGACAATCACCATGGATGCGAAGCTGGTTTCTTAAGTGATGTAAATCTGGCCTGCTGCGTTGCGCGGCAGGCCGGCTCAAACCACGGGTTAACCGCGCGCCCTCGTCGACAGTTCTTCATCGCAACGTCGGCAGTTGAGAAACTGGCCCAAGAAAGTTTTTCGCCCTTCCTCCGTCATCACCCATGGGCGCGACTGCCAAGGCGGATCATGCCGTACATGCTGCCCGTGCCCGCACTCCAGTTCAGCTACCCAGTGGTTTTCTTCGTCTTGGTGAAAACCAGTGATTCGTCTTTGCATGTGCGTAGTTTTCCCTAACGACGAAAGAGCGCGTAGAACAAACAGCCCGGGTTCCAAGCGCTAATGCTCACTCGAAACCCGGCCTGTTCACACCCGCGCTTATTTCGCCTTCAATCCCTTAATAATTCCCTCCGCCAGCGCCGTATCCACTTTCGTGAAATGCGCTAACTGACGCTCAACCACACCCGGCATTGTCACGCCGCGCATAGATCCCACAATGTTATCGATCAGCAGCTGCTGTTGTTGTAGCGACATCAGCCGGAACAGGTTACGCGGCTGCGTGTAGTGGTCATCCTCGTTACGATGCGTGAAACGATCAGCCGTCACATCACCCAGGGCCCATGCCGGTTCGCGATGATGGGGCGATTCGACGGGGCGGCAAGGAATCGAGTTCGGCTCGTAGTTCGCCGCAGCGCCGCCGTTGCCATCAAAGCGCATTGCTCCATCGCGTTGATTGTTATGAAACGGACACTTCGGCGCGTTCACCGGCAATTGCGCGTAGTTCGTGCCGATGCGATAGCGATGCGCGTCGTTGTATGCGAACAGCCGGCCTTGCAGCATCTTGTC
>DATLHW010000337.1:0-13738 GCA_035539675.1 Burkholderiales bacterium
TCCAAAGGGTTTGCATTTCGAGCCGTTGATGACGCTTTACCTCACCGACAACACGCCGCCTTCCGAGATCGTTAGCGCAAAGCAAAGCTGTTTCGTACACGCCGTGAAGTATTACCCCGCTGGCGCGACAACCAACTCTGATTCGGGGGTGACGGATATTCGCAAATGCGATGCGACATTGGCGATGATGGCTGAGCAGGGCTTGCCGCTTTTAGTGCATGGGGAGGTGACCGATGCGGATGTGGATGTGTTCGACCGGGAGCGTGTTTTTATCGATCGTATTCTCGCGCCATTGATAGAACGCTTTCCGACTTTACGTGTTGTGTTGGAGCACATCACGACGTCGCATGCGGTCGATTTCGTATTGCGTGCGGGACCACAAGTCGCTGCGACGATTACCGCGCATCATTTGCTACTCAATCGGAACGCGATATTCCAAGGCGGCATCCGCCCTCACAATTTTTGCCTGCCCGTGCTTAAAAGAGAGCAGCACCGTATCGCGCTGGTCGCGGCGGCGATCTCCGGCAATCCGAAATTTTTCCTGGGCACGGATAGCGCGCCGCATGCTCGTAACGCCAAGGAGATTGCATGTGGTTGCGCTGGGATTTATACGGCGCACGCGGCGATCGAGCTTTATGCGGAAGCCTTTGAGGCGGCGGGCGCGCTGAATAAATTGGAGGGCTTCGCCAGCTTTCATGGCGCGGATTTTTATCGGCTGCCTCGTAATGCCGAAAAAATTACGCTGAAGCGCGAAGCGTGGCGCCCTGCCCAGGAGTTGCCGTTCGCGGATGGCGCGTTGGTTCCAATGCGGGCGGGCGAAGAAATTGAATGGCGCTTGGCGGGTTGATGTCGTAGCGCGCAAGCGCTTGTCCAAGTTTTAGGGACTCGCGAAAAACTCGCTATCCCGGCCGAGGTCGAGCCGAGGAGCAGAGGTGTACAAGTGGTACATTGAGCACCGCAGGTTCGAGATCGGCCGGGATAGCGAGTTTTTCGCGGGTTCCTTATCAAGCGGGCTGAGGCGAGGTGGGACGTATGCAATTAACACGTCCATCTCAGTCTCGGCCCGCGCAGTAAGATCTCGAATCGGCTCTAAGGAAACGCCGGCATACTCGGTTCAATGCCGCCCTGCGCCGCTTCCGGATGCTGCTCTTCAACCAACGCGCGAATTTCTTCCACTCGTCGCCCTGGTACATCCACCATCATCAGATACTTGCCATTCTCGATGTCCTTGGCGAACGTCAGCAGTCGAGAGTTAGGAATTCTTGCGGCTGTGAGGCTGGATGCCCATGCGCCGAAGAATGCGCCGCCAAGAGCGGTGAGCAGTATGGTGATGAGTTGCAAATGAATGCCGCCCGGCGGGGCGAAGACGATGAACGCTCCGAGGACGATTCCGCCGAGTCCGCCAACGACGACGCCCAGTTCGGCGCCGTGCACCAGATCGGTTTTTTGAAGAACGTTGGCTTCATGCAATCCGTCCATCGGGGCGTCTCGCTTGGCCAAGCAGTGGATGTGGCGTTCTTCGATGCGGGCAAGCAGCAGATCGTTCATGGTGCGTTGCGCTGCTTGAAGGTTGGGTAATACGAAATACAGTCTGCGTCGCATGGCGGCCTCCTTGGTGTGGACGACGAAAAGGCGCGCGGTGGATGTCCATCGCGTGAACAGACGGTTATTGGTAGTTATATTCCTCCCAAAGGGGCAAATCAATAGGACGCATATGCCGGCCGGCTGTTAAAATTCGGCGGTGAAGCTGGCCAGACAGTCGCCGCATGAGCAATCATGGGGAGGAAAGTCCGGGCTCCATAGAGCAAAGTGCCGGCTAACGGCCGGACGCCGTGAGGCGATGGAAAGTGCAACAGAGAATAGACCGCCGATGGCCAGCGTTAAGCTGGATCAGGTAAGGGTGAAACGGTGCGGTAAGAGCGCACCGCAGGTGTGGCGACACAGCTGGCTAGGTAAACCCCACTTGGAGCAATACCAAATAGGCAGACGTTGACGCTGCTCGCGGAGTCTGCGGGTAGGTAGCTTGAGCGCCGGAGTAATCCGGCGCCTAGAGGAATGACTGTCGGCGGGGAAACCCGTGCACAGAACCCGGCTTATCGGCTGGCTTCACAATCCCGTTAAAACCTGTTCGAGATCTGTCGCGAGCGGGCCGAGCTTGAGGGGAGGAGCGGACGCGTACAGGTGTATGCAGAGCACCGGACCCTCAAACTCGGCCCGCGCAGTAAGATCTCGAACAGGTTTTAGATGCTGTTGCAAATTTTGGCGGGGGCAAGATGAAAAAAACGAGGCTCTCGTTACAACACGCGTTCGCGCTTTTCCTGATCAGCCTATTAACGGCCTGCGGCGGCGTGGAGGTGGTCTCCTCAAACTTAATCCCGGCGTTCGAAGCAATCGATGAACTCGGTGGCATGCCGCCTGGATACGCCCAGGTTTGGGTGGACGAGTTCGACGTGAATGGCCTGCCGAACAATAGACAGTGGGCCTACGATACGCACGCCAATGAAACCGGCTGGTACAACAACGAATTGCAGTACTACGCCGAGGCGCGCGCGCTTAATAGCCGCGTCAGCAACGGTTTTCTCATCATCGATGCGCTTAAGGAATCGGCTGCCGGTTTTTCTGATAGCAAGCGGGGTGGGCCGCAACGGTACACATCCGCTCGTCTAATCACGCAAGGCAAAGCCAGTTGGACTTATGGTTTCATTGAAGTCCGCGCCAAGATTCCCTGTGGACAGGGCGCTTGGCCGGCTATCTGGATGCTCGCGGATACGCCTTCATTGAAGTGGCCGCTTGATGGAGAGATCGACATCATGGAGCACGTCAACCGTGTGGACGAGATCCATTTTGCGGTTCATACGCAGTCTTATAACCATGTGCGTCGAAAGCATGCGAGAAGTGTGACGGCGGCGACAGTGTGCGATCACAGTTTCCACAATTACCAGTTGACGTGGACTGCCGATAAATTGCTTATCGGCATGGATGGCCGCAACTATCTTCGCTACAACAACCAGGGAAAAGGACGAGGTCAATGGCCGTTTAACGGTCCGCAATATCTTTTGCTTAACATCGCTGTCGGCGGCGACTGGCCGGGTCCTCCGGATGCGACTACCGTTTTCCCCTTGCGCATGGAAGTCGATTATGTGCGGGTGTATCAGGCGGTTTCACAAAAATAATCTCGTAAGTACTTGTGCAAAAGTCTTCCAGCGGCGTTGCGACTCCTTGCCGTACTAACTGTGTACTGTCTGCGTCGACGCGCCTTGCTGGAAAACTTTTGCACAAGTACTTAATCTCAATGATGCTTGCAAGGTCTTTCTAGCGTCTCTACGATGCGTGGGTCCTGCACCCGTTCTGACAACAATAGGAGCCCGTTCGCCATGGCAGTCAATCCCTATGCAGCTCCGCAGTCTCGTGTCGAAGACCATCTTACCGCGTCCATAGACGGCAATTTTGTCCCAGGGGGACAAGGCGTCCCGGCCGGCAACGGGTGGGGCTGGATATCGTCCGCCTGGGAAATCTTCAAGCAGCAGAAGGGCGTGTGGGTCGGCATCTTCGTCATCTTCGCGGTGATTCTGATCGTGCTGAACCTCATCCCGTTCATCGGCGCTCTACTGCAGATGTTTGTGCTGCCGGTGTTGTACGGCGGTGTGATGCTGGGTTGCGAGGCAGTGCGCCGCGGAGAAAGCATGACGGTCGGCCACCTGTTCGCCGGCTTCAGCCGCAATACCGGCCGTCTGGTCGGCGTCGGCGCCCTCTCGCTCGGCTTTTTCATTGTCATTCTTGTCGTGATCATGTTGATCTTCGGCAGCGACATGGCGCGGATTTTCATGGGCTCGGAGCCCACGCCGGAGCAGATGCAGACAATAGGCATGCGCATGCTGCTGGCGGTGCTGATCATGCTGTTGTTGAGCATTCCTTTCTACATGGCGCTCTGGTTCGCGCCCGTGCTGATCGTGCTGAACGACCATACGATCGGCGCGGCGCTCAAGGCGAGCTTCTCGGCATGCCTAAAGAACATCCTGCCCTTCCTCGTCTACGGCATCGTCTTTTTCGTGTTCGCCATCCTCGCCACCATCCCGCTGGGCCTGGGTTGGCTGCTGCTAGGGCCGGTGCTCCTTGCCTCGATCTACACGGCCTACCGCGACATCTTCTACGAAACCTGATCCGCCGCGCGGCGCGCTGGATGCAGTGCGCCGCATCTCCCCCGTAGGCATTTCTGAAATACGGCTGAACCTCGTCTCCCCCTCAATTCTCAGCACCCTCCAAACCGGACCTGGGTTGCGCTCCCTTTGCCCATCCTTTTCGAGTAACACCTCCAATTCCGAAGCTATCCCTTTATTTACTAAGAATAAGAACGAACGTTCTATGAATCGCCGCTAAGTCTTTGTCATTGCTTGAGAAATTGCGCAAATCCCCTTGACCGGCAAAGGTTTTCTGGCCTATAGTGGGCCCGAGTGTGAAAAAGTGGGAGATTGTGGGGTTCCTGCAATAAAAATAAGGGGAGGGCCGTGTTTCAAGGGCGGGCAAATCTGAATCTCGACAGCAAGGGACGACTCGCCGTACCGGCGAAGTATCGTGACGTCCTGACTGCCGAGTGCGCCGGTCAGCTTGTCATCACCGCCGATTCCTCCAAGTACCTTCTCATTTATCCAAAGCCGGAATGGAATGTGATTCATCAAGATTTGATGAGTCGCTCGAACGCTAATCCGATGGTCAAGAAGTTGCAGCGCATATTGATCGGCAACGCACAAGACGTGGAGATCGATAGCGCAGGCCGGGTTTTGATTGCGCCTGAATTGCGGCGCCATGTTGGCCTGGAAAAGAACGTCATGCTTGTAGGGCTGGGACGGAAATTCGAACTCTGGGATGAAACGAAGTGGAACGAGGAAATGAATGAACCGCTATCGCTGGAAGATTTGGGCTCCGAACTGGAGGGCTTTAGCTGGTGACCCCAGAAAGAGTGGTTGAACGCGCCTAAGTGTGCGTTTTTCAGATCCTCCAGCTAGGCGAGACGAGGCGGCATAGCCTACCTATGCAACGAGGAGCAACAACGCGGGAGGGTCTGAAAAACGCGCAATTGGGTGCGTAGCGTTCTCACCCATTTGGCGGCGTTCAATAGGGCGAAAAACGTTGAGCAAAGATAGACCTACCATAGACACAAAGCGGTCAACTGCTCTTCCTGGGGTTATGGGTAATGCGGTTTCTGAATTGCGGCACGAGACGGTGCTGCTTGAAGAAGCTGTTGCTGCATTGGAAATCAAACCGACCGGAACCTATATCGATGGCACTTTCGGGCGCGGCGGGCACAGCAGGAGGATTCTTGCTGCGCTGGGTCCCGAAGGTCGGCTGATCGCGTTCGACAAGGATCCGGCAGCAACGGAGGCGGCGAAAAGAATTGTGGACCCGCGTTTCATCTTCATTCACGCCAGTTTTGGCGAATTAAAGCAATCACTGGCTGGCGCAGGCGTAACATGCGTTGACGGGGTGCTTCTCGATCTAGGCGTGTCTTCGCCGCAAATCGATGACCCGGGCAGGGGGTTTAGCTTTCGGGCGGACGGCCCGCTCGACATGCGGATGGACCTAAGCCGAGGGGAGGCGGCCAGCCAATGGCTCGCCACGGCAAAAGAAGAAGATATAAGGGGGGTCATCGAAAATTATGGTGAAGAACGGTTTGCTAAACAGATTGCAAGAAAGATTGTTGAGAGTCGGGCCCAGAGCCCTATCGCAACCACTCGCCAACTTGCCCAGATCGTGGCGGGTGCGGTGCGCACGCGCGAACCAGGCCAGGACCCGGCGACAAGGACATTTCAGGCTATTCGGATTTTCATTAATAAGGAGCTTGAGGAACTATCGATAGTTTTACCTCAGGCGGTTGACGTACTAGCAGTAAATGGTCGGTTGGCAGTGATAAGTTTTCATTCTTTGGAAGATCGCATCGTGAAGCGCTTCATGCGCGATGAAGCGACCGCCGACCGGTTGCCTCGCGATGTTCCCGTTCGCGCGCGCGACCTTAAGGGTGCGAAGCTTAAGCTCGTCGGTAAACCGGTGCGCCCTTCCACGTCGGAAGTGGCGGCCAATCCACGTTCCCGCAGCGCCATCATGCGTATCGCCGAAAAGGCGGCAGTCCTATGACCCGCCTCAATATCGTTTTGCTCACCATTCTGATCGCTTTCTCGCTGGGGCTGGTCACCGCCCAGCACAAGGCCCGGAAGCTATTCATCGCCCTCGAGAAGGAGCAGGACCACGAAAAGCAGTTGAACGTCGAGTGGGGGCAATTGCAATTGGAGCAAAGCACATGGGCGACGCATGCCCGCATTGAAAAAATCGCTACTCGGTCCATGGGCATGCGTGTGCCTGAGATGAGCAAGATTCGCACGGTGGTGTTGGACGATCGTCCGGCCAATCCGGCAAGCAGCGAGGCTCCGCAATGAATTACGCCAACAACGCCTCGTTGCGACTGAAGCTGGAAGCTTGGCGCGCCCGGCTGATGATCCTGGTGCTGATGATGTCGTTCGTTGTGTTGATCGGACGCGCTGCTTATCTGCAAGGATTGAATGACG
Organism: Burkholderiales bacterium; assembly: GCA_035539675.1. Classification (GTDB taxonomy): domain Bacteria; phylum Pseudomonadota; class Gammaproteobacteria; order Burkholderiales; family DATLHW01; genus DATLHW01. The sequence continues at coordinate 6,558 of DATLHW010000337.1, forward strand.
ATTTCCTTCAGCAGAAGGGCGAGGCTCGGTACGGCCGTGTGATCGAGCTGCCGGCCACACGCGGCATGGTCATGGATCGTCATGGAGAGCCGCTCGCCATTTCGACGCCCGTCGAGTCGATCTGGGCGAGCCCGGAAGATGTCGAGATGACCCCGCGGCAACTCGATTCGTTGGCCAAACTGCTTAATCTGAAGGCGAGTGAAATCCGCAATAAGCTGAAGAACGAGAGCCGTAATTTCGTCTTTCTGAAGCGGCAGATTCCGCCCGAGTTGGCGTCGCGGGTGATGAGCTTGAATATTCCCGGTGTGTTTCAACAGCGGGAATATCGCCGTTATTACCCGGCGGGCGAAGTCATGGCTCACATGGTTGGCTTCACCAGTGTGGATGGCGTGGGGCAGGAGGGAATGGAGCTTGCCCATCAAAACTGGCTTACTGGTAAGCCCGGCAGCCGTCGCGTCATCAAGGACCGCCTGGGACACATTATCGAGGACGCTGGCAGCATTCGTTTGCCGCAGCAAGGCAAGGATCTATCGCTCTCCATCGACGCCAAACTGCAATATCTCGCCTATCGCGAATTGAAGGCGGCGGTTGACGCGAACAAGGCCAAGGGTGGGGCGCTGGTGGCGATTGACGCCGTCACGGGCGAAGTGCTGGCGCTCGTTAATCAACCGGACTTCAACCCCAACAATCGCGGCAAGGTCACCGGCGAAAAAACGCGAAACCGCAGTCTCACGGATACTTTCGAACCCGGCTCCACATTGAAGCCGCTCACAGCTGCGCTCGCTCTCGAGAGCGGCAAATACCGTCCGGATACCTTGATCGATACGTCCGAGGGCCGCTTCTCCATTTATTCGGCGACGATACGCGACACGCATCCGGATGGCGATCTTACCGTCGCGCAGGTCATACAAAAATCGAGCAACGTCGGCTCGGCCAAGATCGCGCTGACGATAGAGCCCGAAAAAATGTGGAACCTGTTTAACGCGGTGGGATTCGGCTCTCATCCCAAGACCGGCTTTCCCGGTGAAGCGACCGGCAAGCTTCGCCCCTACAAGAGCTGGCGGCCTATTGAGCAGGCGACCATGTCTTATGGTCACGGCATTTCCGTGAGCCTGTTGCAACTCGCGCGGTCCTATACGATTTTCACGGGGGATGGCGGATTGCGCGATCTCACGTTCGTTAAAACCAATGTTCCTGCGCCAACGACGCCAGTGATTTCCTCGCAAACCGCGCAGTCCGTGCGGGAGATGTTGGAGCTGGTTACGCAACCCGGCGGCACCGCGCCGCGCGCCGCCGTGCCTGGGTACCGCGTCGCTGGCAAGACCGGCACCGCCCATAAACAGGAAGGGCGCGGCTACGCGGCGAAACGCTACGTCTCCTCTTTCGTCGGCATGGCCCCGGCTTCGAATCCCCGGCTCATCATCGCCGTGATGATCGATGAACCCGGCGGCAACCAGTATTACGGCGGTCTCGTCGCCGCGCCCGTGTTCAGTTCCGTGATGGGCGCCGCTCTGCGGATGCAAGGCGCGCCGATGGACGCCCCGCTTCTTGAGGCGGCGCAACCGCTGACCTCGATACCATTGGTCAAGGAGGAAGGTTGATACCGGAAAAGAACACTCGCGGGTCGTTGGCGCAGATTCTCCTAGGCGAGAAGGTTTCACATCGTCCAGATCCGGCGTTGCTGCAAGGTCTTCCGATGACGGATATCACCACGGATAGCCGTGAGGTGAAGCCGGGCGTCGCTTTCGCTGCATTTCCAGGCGGATCACGGGACGGCCGCGATTTTATTTCCGACGCAATCGCGCGCGGCGCATCGGCGATTTTGTGGGAGCCGGAAGGATTTCAATGGCGTAGCGAGTGGCAGGTTCCCCATGCGCCTATTCATGACCTTCAGTTAGCTGTAGGGCATATCGCCAGCGACCTTTACGGGAATCCTTCGGAAAAGCTTTGGGTGGTCGGCGTCACCGGAACCAATGGCAAAACCTCATCGAGCCATTGGGTCGCTCATGCGTTGGACAAGCTGGGCAGGCGAAGCGCGGTGATCGGAACCTTGGGTAATGGTTTAGTCGGCGAGATTGTCGAGGGAACACACACGACGCCCGATGCCGTACGCATGCAATGGCTATTGGCCGACTTTGTTAGACAGGGCGCCAGTTGCGTAGCGATGGAGGCTTCGAGCCACGGATTGAACCAAGGTCGCGTCAACGGCGTCGCTTTCGACGTCGCGCTATTCACTAACTTGTCGCGTGATCATCTCGATTATCACGGCGACATGCTGAGCTATGGGGCGGCCAAGGCCAAGCTTTTCGCCATGCAGGGCTTAAAGCACGCTGTCGTCAATATCGACGATAAATTCGGTGAGGCATTAGCGGAAATATTGGAGGAAACCGATATACCGCTTACGACCTATGGCATTGATCGCGGCAACCTCGCCGGACAGAATTTACAAATTAGCGCCAACGGCATTCGCATGGACGTCACTTACTTTGACGAACAGGTTGAATTGATTAGCCCGGTGCTTGGCGTATTCAACGCCCAGAATTTGCTCGGCGCTATTGGCGTCTTGCTCGCGAGCGGCGTCCCGTTACGGGCCGCAGTCGAAACGGCGGGAACGTTACGGCCAGTGCCCGGCCGCTTGCAGCAATTGGGCGGAGACCAGCAGCCAGTGGTCGCCATCGATTACGCGCACACGCCGGACGCACTGGAGAAAGTGCTGAAAACGCTACGTCCCATCGTGGCGCCGGGGCGTCGTCTTATTTGCGTATTCGGCTGTGGCGGCGATCGTGATCGTGGAAAGCGTCCGCAGATGGGCGCTGTTGCGACCGAACTGGCCCATGTCGTCATCGTCACGAGCGATAACCCCCGTACTGAGAATCCCCACGCCATTATCGATGACATCGTGGCCGGCATTACCGCCCAAAATTTCAGCGTTGTCGAAGATCGCGCGCAGGCGATTCAACAAGCTATCGGCATGGCGCAAGCGGGTGACGTGGTATTGCTCGCGGGTAAAGGTCATGAAACATATCAAGAGATACAAGGCGTGCGACATTCATTTAGCGATGTCGAAATAGCGTCGCTTCTTCTCGAGGGCAGGGAGCCATCAGCATGATCCTAGATTCCGCAGTTGACCGCTTATTGCCTATAGAAACGTATTGTATGCGCGAACATTTTCGTTCTTTTTTGCTTTACCAAATAGGTGAGCACGCTACACGCCCGAGTGCACGTTTTGCAGGCCGCCGGGCGTTGTTGCTCCTCCTTGCATGGAATGGCCATGCCGCCTCGTCGCGCCTAGCCCGACAGCCTGCAAAACGCGCACTCGGGCGCGTTCAACTGCGGAATCTAGGATGATCACATTTAAAGAACTGGCTCAAGCCGTGAACGGCCAACTGACGCCGAATACCGCCCATGGCGAGATCTCTGGCGTGACCACGGATAGTCGCAACATTTCTCGCGGCGATTTGTTTATCGCGCTGTTCGGCGAAAAGTTCGATGGTCACGACTTTATCGAAATCGCCGTGAATGCAGGCGCCGCGTGCGTTCTCGTGCATAAGGATTTGTCTCATGTTCCCGCGATCCCTGTCATTCGTGTCGATGACACGCGTTTAGCGCTAGGACGCTTGGCCGGCTGGTGGCGCGAGCGCCATCGCGTCAAGCTTGCTGCGTTGACAGGGTCGAACGGAAAAACCACGGTCAAGGAAATGACCGCCGCCATCCTGCGTGAAGCATCCGACGACGTATCGGCTGTGCTTGCCACAGACGGTAACTTCAACAATGACATCGGCATGCCGCTGACGTTGCTGAAGTTGCGCGAAAGACATCGGTACGCCGTGATCGAAATGGGCATGAATCATCTCGGTGAGCTCGATTATCTGACGCATATCGCCAAGCCGGACGTCGCGCTTATCAACAATGCGCATCGGGCTCATGTGGGCGAAGTCGGCAGCGTTGAAAACATCGCCAAGGCTAAAGGCGAGATCTATGCCGGTTTGAAATCCGATGGCGTTGCGTTGATCAACATCGACGATTCGTTTGCGCCTTACTGGACTGAACTGACCGCCGGTCGACGACAAGTGACTTTCGGACTCGGGAAAGCCGACGTGCGATGCGAATACAACGAAATACCCGCCGGGTCCGCGATTCGGTTGACGACTCCTGATGGGATGATCGAAGCCACATTGCATGTCCCGGGCGAGCACAACGTGCGCAATGCGACCGCCGCCTGCGCCATCGCCACTGCCTTGGGCGTGAGACCGGACGCCATCGCCCGCGGGTTGTCGGGCTACGCCGGCACAAAAGGCCGCTTGCAGCGGAAGGCTGGATTGAACGGCGCCATCGTCATTGATGACACCTATAACGCCAATCCCGATTCCATGGCCGCCGCCATCGCCGTATTGAGCAAGATTTCCGGCAAGAAGATTTTTGTGATGGGTGACATGGGCGAGTTGGGTCCCGATGCGCCGGCCATGCATGCGGAAGTTGGCGCATTGGCTAAGCACGCCGGTGTCGACAGCCTGTTTGCGTTGGGTGAATTGACGAGCCGGGCGGTAGAAGCATTCGGCGCAGGCGGCCAACATTTTCCAAGTGTTGCGCATCTTGCTGATGCGCTGCAGCCGTTGATGAAAAAAGACACGACGGTGTTGGTTAAAGGTTCCCGTTTCATGCGCATGGAGCGGGTAGTGGAGGTGATCACGATGCCCGTTGCACATTAATCTCTGGACGACATTAATTGAACCTAGATTCCGCAGTTGACCGCTTATTGCCTATGGAAACGTATTGTATGCGCGAGCATTCTCGTATTTTTTTGCTTCACCAAATGGGTGAGCACGCTACACCCCCGATTGCACGTTTTCGGTGCCGCCGGGCGTTGTTGCTCCTCGTTGCATGGAATGGCCATGCGGCCTCGTCGCGCCTAGCCCGGCAGCCCCGAAAACGCACACTCGGGCGTGTTCAACAGCGGAATCTAGGTTAAATGCTACTAGCGATCGCACAATTTCTCGGCCAGGAAATCCGCGCCTTTAACGTGTTCAGCTACATCACGCTGCGCGCGGTGATGGCGGCGATGACGGCGCTCGTGATTTCTTTCATCGTGGGGCCGGCCATGATCCGCAAACTGACCGCGATGAAAATCGGTCAGGCTGTGCGTAACGATGGTCCGCAAACCCATTTGGTCAAGGCGGGTACGCCGACGATGGGCGGCGCCTTGATTCTGGTTTCCGTCGCGATCACCACATTGCTGTGGGGTGACCTGACGAATAAATACGTTTGGGTTGTGCTGGTGACAACGCTGGGATTCGGCGCTGTTGGCTGGGTGGATGACTATCTGAAGGTTGTGCACCGCAATCCAAAGGGGTTGTCGGCGGGACAGAAATATTTTTGGCAAAGTCTCTTTGCGATAGTCGCCGCTATCTTTCTGGCATTTTCCGTCCAGTTGCCTGCGCAAACCGAGTTGATTCTGCCTTTCATCAAGACGATCGCGATTCCGCTTGGCGTCACGGGGTTCGTGATCCTTGCCTACTTCGTCATTGTCGGCACAAGCAACGCCGTGAATCTCACCGATGGGCTCGATGGTCTCGCCATCATGCCAACCGTGATGGTGGCGAGCGCGTTGTCGGTTTTCGCCTATGTCGCCGGCAATGCGGTGTTCGCGAAATATTTGGGCTTTCCGCACATTCCTGGCGCTGGCGAATTGGTCATCTTTTGCTCGGCTATCGCAGGCGCGGGGCTCGCATTTCTTTGGTTCAACGCTTACCCCGCCGAAGTGTTCATGGGCGATGTCGGCGCATTGGCGCTGGGAGCCGCGCTCGGCTTGGTCGCTGTCATCGTTCGCCAGGAAATCGTTCTTTTCATCATGGGCGGCGTGTTCGTGGTGGAAACGCTGTCGGTGATGTTGCAAGTCGCGTCGTTCAAATTGACGGGTAAACGAATATTCCGCATGGCGCCATTGCATCATCACTATGAACTAAAAGGTTGGAAGGAGAACCAAGTCGTTGTTCGCTTCTGGATTATCACAATGATGTTGGTTCTTTTCGGGCTCTCCACGCTCAAGTTGCGATAGCGTTAATGAATTTATCGGGCAAACAAGTTCTGATTCTCGGCCTCGGCGATACCGGCCTATCCATGGCGCTGTATCTGTCGCGCCTAGGCGCGCGCGTGCGGATCGCTGATAGTCGCGCCAATCCGCCGATGGCGGGACGGTTGGCGGAAGTTGTCCCGAACGCGGTTGTGCATACCGGTCCCTTTCGTGCGGAAAGTTTCCAGAAAGTCGATCTCATCGCCATCAGTCCTGGCGTGGACAAGCGCGAGCCGTTGGTTGCGAAAGCCGTGGCGAATGGCGTTCCTCTTGTCGGCGACGTGGAGCTGTTCGCGCAAGCCATCAGCGCATTACCGCAGGGAAAGCGGCCTGCCGTTATCGGCATTACAGGCTCAAACGGCAAGAGCACCGTCACCGCGATGACCGGCGAGATGTGCCGTAGAGCTGGATTGAAAACCATCGTCGCGGGCAACATCGGTTTGCCCGTATTGGACGCGCTGATGGAGGCGGAGCAGAGCGGAGCGCCCGATGTATATGTGTTGGAGCTATCCAGTTTTCAGTTAGAGACGACGTCGTCATTGCGCCTCAACGCCGCCACGGTTCTGAACATTAGCGAAGACCATATGGATCGCTATCCGAATATGGCGAGCTACGCGGCGGCGAAGACGAACATCTTCCTGCATGCGAAAGTGCAAGTGCTGAATCGGGACGATCCGCAGGTGATGGCGATGGCTGTTCCGCGTCGAACGATTTGCAGCTTTGGTATGAATGCGCCGACCAAGGATCGCGAATGGGGACTCATTGGACCTGACGACGAAAGTTTTCTCGCGCAGGGGAAAGAGACTCTCATGCCAGTATCGGATCTGCCGGTGGTTGGTTCCCACAATGCTGCGAATGCATTAGCGGCCTTAGCGTTGGCGCGTGCGATCGATTTGCCTTATCCGCACCTATTGGATGCCTTGCGCGCCTTCAAAGGGCTGCCGCATCGCGTGGAAAAAGTGGCCGAGATCGATGGCGTTACTTACATCGACGATTCCAAGGGCACTAACGTCGGGTCAACGTTGGCGGCGTTATCCGGGATGGGCGCGCCCGTAATTTTGATTGCTGGCGGCGAAGGCAAGGAGCAGGATTTTTCGCCGCTGAAAGACGT
>DATLHW010000338.1:0-2122 GCA_035539675.1 Burkholderiales bacterium
AGCGGCTCGCGCATTGGTCTTTGCGACATTCTTCTTAAATTATTGTTAAGAGCCATCCTAATTTATTGATCCTGATGCAGCCTACTTTTAAAAAAATAGCGATCTTTGGCGTCGGGCTCATTGGCGGATCATTCGCACTGGCTCTCAAGGCTGCTCAAGCCGTGCAACAAATTGTTGGCGTCGATCGCGATATCGGCAATCTGCAACGCGCGGTGGATCTTGGCGTGATAGAGCGATACGAAACCGATCCCGCGAAAGCAATCGAAGGCGTTGATCTGATTTTGCTCGCAATGCCGGTGGGGCAAATGCGAGGCGTGATGCAAGCAATCGCGCCCCATCTTGGCGCCGCAACGATCGTTACCGATGCGGGCAGTACGAAGCAGGACGTTGTCCGATTCGCTTTGGAGTATCTGCCACGCCATCTCCCTTATGTGGTTCCTGCCCATCCAATCGCGGGCGCGGAAAGCTCTGGCGTAGGCGCAGCCAATCCTAATCTTTTTCGCGGACGCAATCTGGTATTGACCCCTTTGGCCGAGACTGCCGCCGAGTCAATAGACAAAGTGAAAACTGCGTGGGAGCAATGTGGCATGCGAATACGGCAGATGTCCGCCGCTACCCATGACAGTGTGTTCGCGGCCGTAAGCCATTTGCCGCATATCCTTGCCTTCGCCTTGGTTGAGGAACTGGCCGGGCGCAAGGATTCGGAGCAATTTTTTCGTTACGCGGCTAGCGGATTTCGCGATTTCACGCGAATCGCTTCCAGCTCGCCGGAAATGTGGCGCGACATTTGTTTGGCTAACCGGGATGCAGTTGTTAGCGAGCTTGAAAACTATCAGGAGCAATTGCAGGTATTGCGCCGAATGCTTCTGGATGGCGATGGTCAAGGATTGGAGGAATTGTTCGGGCGCGCCCGCGAAGCGCGCAACGAATGGATTGCTCAAAACGAGGTTGCTAAATAATGGACTATCTTGATGTTGCTCCCATAGCCAGAGCGGCAGGGACTGTTGTTCTGCCTGGATCGAAAAGCATTTCCAATCGCACGTTGTTGTTAGCCGCGTTAGCCAGCGGGACGACGGAAGTGAAGGGGCTATTGGCCTCCGATGATGTGCATTACATGCTGGAGGCGTTGAAAGCGCTTGGCGTTAGGTGGGCGCGACACGGCGATGCAAATGACTACCGCATTGAAGGCGTCGGCGGACCGTTTCCGGTAAAACAAGCGGAGCTTTTCCTCGGCAATGCGGGTACGGCGTTTCGGCCTTTGACGGCGGCGCTGGCGCTATCGCAAGGATACTACCGTCTCTCTGGCGTGGCGCGCATGCATGAGCGACCTATTGGCGATCTCGTGGATGCGCTTCGGCAGCTTGGCGCTGAAATTGATTATCTGGGGAATGCAGGTTTTCCTCATCTAGCAATTCGTCCGGCCGAAATTCGTGACGGGAATGTCATCGCCGTGCGCGGCGACGTATCCAGCCAGTTTCTTACTGCATTGCTCATGGCTTTGCCATTGACTGGAAAGCAATCGACCATCCAAGTCATCAGCGAATTGATTTCCAAGCCCTATGTGGAAATAACGCTTAACCTGCTCGCGCGTTTTGGCTTGGCGGTCGAGCGTCATGGTTGGGAACGCTTTGTTATTCCCGGAGGACAGCCTTACCAAAGTTCGGGCGTCATCCATGTGGAAGGCGATGCGTCCTCGGCATCCTATTTCCTCGCGGCGGGCGCCATTGGCGGCGGCCCGGTTCGAGTCGAGGGCGTTGGCAAGAACAGCATTCAAGGCGATGTTCGTTTTGCTGAAGCGCTGGAGAAAATGGGCGCTCGCATTGTAATGGGCGACAACTGGATTGAAGCGAGCGGCGCCGGGCGGTTACGAGCCATCGATGTGGATTTGAACCATATTCCAGACGCCGCCATGACCATCGCAATCGCCGCGCTATTCGCGGACGGCGTGACGACTATTCGCAATGTTGGTAGTTGGCGAGTCAAGGAGACGGACCGACTGACAGCAATGGCCACCGAACTGCGCAAGGTTGGCGCCGAGGTCGAGGAAGGGGCTGATTATCTGCGGATCACACCGCCGCCCGCCGGCCGCCTTACGCCACATGTGGCGATAGATACATACGAC
>DATLHW010000339.1:0-4607 GCA_035539675.1 Burkholderiales bacterium
AAATGTTCCCAATATGCTGGGACAGATTTCAACAACCATGGCCAATGCTGGCCTTAATATTCATAACATGGTTAATAAATCCCGCCATCAAATGGCTTATACCTTGGTCGATGTGGATAGCCCCGTCGAACAGCACGTTATTGACGAAATCGCGGCGATTGAAGGCGTTTTGTCCGTGCGCAGCATTCCATCCGAGGGCATAGCGTGAGCGATCGTTTAAAAGAGTTGCGCGCGCAAATCGATGCGCTGGATGTTGACATCCTCAAACTCATCAACCAACGAGCCGCCTGCGCCCATGAAATTGGGCAAATCAAGCAAGGCGCTTTCTATCGGCCTGAACGGGAAGCGCAGGTTCTTCGGCGCATAAAAGACCTCAATGCCGGCCCATTGACGTCCGAGGCCGCGGCTCGACTTTTTCGCGAAATCATGTCGGCTTGTTTAGCTCTGGAGAAGCGGCTTTCCGTCGCGTATCTGGGGCCTGCCGGTACGTTCTCCGAGGCTGCGGCGGTCAAGCAGTTCGGTCATGCCGCGCAAACCATGGCTTGCGGCTCCATCGACGAAGTGTTTCGTATCACTGAGGCGGGGACGACGGATTACTGCGTGGTTCCCGTGGAGAATTCCACCGAAGGCGCGGTCAATCGCACCCTGGATTTACTTACCCAGACGCATTTGCGAATTTGCGGCGAAGTGGTGCTGCGCATTCATCATCACTTGCTGGCGAAGACTGCTGATCTGCCGTTTGCATCCATCAAGCGCGTTTACTCCCATTCGCAGTCGTTAGCGCAATGCCATGAGTGGCTCAATCTGCAATTGCCCGGGGTCCAGCGCATACCGACCTTCAGCAATGCGGAAGCGGCGCGAATCGCGGCGAGCGAAGAGGGTTCCGTGGCGGTGGCGGGTGAGATGGCCGCTGAGCGTTATGGGCTGCACTTGCTCGCTCAGAATATCGAAGACGAATCCAATAACACGACACGTTTTTTGGTCTTGGGCAGCCATGAAACAGGACGCTCCGGTAAGGACAAGACATCGCTCGTGATGTCAGCCAAGAATGTGCCCGGCGCTGTGCACGAGTTGCTGAGCCCATTGGCCCGCCACGGCGTTAGCATGACGAAATTTGAGTCCCGTCCTTCGCGCACGGAACTATGGGAGTATGTCTTCTTCGTGGACATTGAAGGCCATATCGAAGACGATGTGATCGCCACGACAATCACGGAATTGAAAGAGAAAACTGCGTTTCTCAAAGTTCTAGGTTCGTATCCGGTTGCAGTCCTATAAAGACTGCGGAATCTTTAACGGTTTTTCCCGACCTCGGGATTTAATTCTTAAAACATTATGACCCTCTCCGACCTCGCTCCTGCCTATATCCGGGAGATTGCTCCCTATCAGCCTGGTAAGCCTATCTCCGAATTGGAGCGGGAACTGGGCGTTACGAATATCGTCAAGCTTGCTTCCAATGAAAATCCGCTGGGGATGTCGCCACGGGCGCTGAATGCCATTGATGTGGCTTTGAGGGAAATTTACCTTTATCCAGATGGTAATGGCTATGAACTGAAATCCGCGCTTTGCCGGAAGTTCGGGATGGAGATGAACCAACTGGTTCTTGGCAACGGCTCGAACGATGTCCTGGAACTGGCGGCGCGCTCATTTCTTACGCCCGGCTTATCCGCCGTGTTTTCCCAGCATGCGTTCGCGGTTTACCCATTGGCCACGCGAGCGGTAGGCGCTCGTTGTATCGAGGTTCCCGCGAAGGATTTTGGTCATGATCTCGATGCGATGTTGGCCGCCATCGACCCGACAACGCGTTTGGTGTTCATCGCCAATCCCAATAATCCAACCGGCACTTTTATCGAGGCGTCGGCGGTGGAGGCGTTCCTCGCGAATGTACCCGCCAATGTGCTGGTGATTTTGGACGAGGCTTACACCGAATACCTACCGCCCGACATGCGTGTGGATTCCTTCGCGTGGGTTAAGCGATTTCCGAATCTGATCGTTACCCATACGTTTTCCAAAGCGTATGGATTGGCTGGTTTGCGTGTTGGTTTCGCGGTCGCGAATCCCGGCGTCGCGGATATGATGAATCGCGTTCGTCAACCTTTTAATGTGAACAGCCTTGCGCTTGCAGCCGCAACCGCCGCGCTGGATGACGAAGATTTTCTCATCCGGTCTTACGCACTCAATCAGGCTGGATTGGTGCAACTTACGCGGGGCTTCAAGCGGCTGGGGTTAGAATACATTCCATCCTGCGGCAATTTTGTTTGCGTCAAAGTGGGCGCGGCGGCGGATATTTACCAAAAACTACTCCGCGCTGGCGTCATTGTGCGGCCCGTGGCGAGTTATGGCATGCCGGAATATTTGCGAGTGACAACCGGGCTCCATGATCAAAACGAGAAATTTGTTACGGCGCTCGAAGAAGCGCTGAAGTCTACTTAATTCAATTATTAAAAGGCGTCGAGAACGCGTAGCTTCGTGGAGTCAGAGGTTCGAAAGCGGCTCGCGCATTGTTCTTTGCGACATTCTTATTAAATTATTGTTAAGAGCCATCCTAATTTATTGATCCTGATGCAGCCTACTTTTAAAAAAATAGCGATCTTTGGCGTCGGGCTCATTGGCGGATCGTTCGCATTAGCTCTGAAGGCCGCTCAAGCGGTACAGCAAATTGTTGGCGTCGATCGCGATCTGGGCAATCTGCAGCGAGCAGTGGAGCTTGGCGTCATAACGCAATACGAAACCGATCCCGCGAAAGCAATCGAAGGCGCCGAGTTGGTTTTGCTCGCAATACCGGTGGGGCAAATGAAGGGCGTGATGCAAGCAATTGCACCCCATCTTGGCGCAGCAACAATCGTTACCGATGCGGGAAGCACGAAGCAGGATGTCATCCGATTCGCCTTGGAATATCTGCCGCGCCATTTGCCTTACGTGGTTCCTGCTCATCCAATCGCGGGCGCGGAAAGCTCTGGCGTGGGCGCGGCCAATCCTAACCTTTTTCGTGGGCGCAACTTGGTATTGACCCCTTTAGCCGAGACAGCCGCCGAAGCGATAGACAAAGTGAAAACTGCGTGGGAGTTATGCGGCATGCGAATACGACAGATGTCCGCCGCCACCCATGACAGCGTGTTCGCGGCCGTAAGCCATTTACCGCATATCCTTGCCTTCGCCTTGGTTGAAGAACTGGCCGGGCGCAAAGATTCAGAGCAATTTTTTCGTTACGCCGCTAGCGGATTTCGCGATTTCACGCGAATCGCTTCCAGCTCGCCGGAAATGTGGCGCGACATCTGTTTGGCTAACCGGGATGCTGTTGTTAGCGAGCTTGAGAACTATCAGGAGCAATTGCAGGTATTGCGCCGAATGCTTCTGGATGGCGATGGGCAGGGATTAGAGGAATTGTTCGGGCGTGCTCGCGAAGCGCGTAACGAATGGATTGCTCAAAATGAGGTTGCCAAATAATGGATTATCTTGATCTTTCTCCTATAGCCAGAGCAGCTGGAACTGTTGTTCTACCTGGATCGAAAAGCATTTCCAATCGCACGTTGTTGTTAGCCGCGTTAGCCAGCGGGACAACGGAAGTGAAAGGACTATTGGCCTCCGATGATGTGCATTACATGCTAGAGGCGTTGAAAGCGCTTGGCGTGAAGTGGGGGCGACATGGTGATTCGAATGACTACCGCATTGAAGGCGTTGGTGGACCGTTTCCGGTAAAACAAGCGGAGCTTTTCCTCGGCAACGCAGGTACGGCGTTTCGGCCTTTGACGGCGGCGCTGGCGCTATCGCAAGGAAACTATCGTCTCTCTGGCGTGGCGCGTATGCATGAGCGACCTATTGGCGATCTCGTGGATGCGCTTAGACAGCTTGGCGCTGAAATTGATTATTTAGGTAATGCTGGCTTTCCTCCGCTGGCGATTCGTCCCGCTGAAATTCGTGACGGCAATGTCATCGCTGTGCGCGGCGACGTATCCAGCCAATTCCTTACCGCATTGCTCATGGCTTTGCCGTTGACTGGAAAGCAATCGACCATCCAAGTCATCAGCGAATTGATTTCCAAGCCCTATGTGGAAATAACGCTTAACCTGCTTGCGCGTTTCGGCCTGACAGTCGAGCGGCACGGTTGGGAGCGCTTCGTTATTCCGGGAGACCAGCGATACCAAAGCCCCGGCGTCATCCATGTGGAAGGCGACGCATCCTCGGCATCCTATTTCCTCGCGGCGGGCGCTATTGGCGGCGGCCCGATTAGAGTGGAGGGCGTTGGTAAAAACAGTATCCAAGGCGATGTGCGTTTCGCTGAAGCGCTGGAGAAAATGGGCGCTCGCATTGTCATGGGCGACAACTGGATTGAAGCGAGCGGCGCCGGACGATTACAAGCGATCGATGTCAATTTGAACCACATTCCAGACGCCGCCATGACCATCGCAATCGCCGCGCTATTCGCGGACGGCGTGACGACTATTCGCAATGTTGGTAGTTGGCGAGTGAAGGAGACGGACCGACTGACAGCAATGGCCACCGAACTGCGCAAGGTTGGCGCCGAGGTCGAGGAAGGGGCTGATTATCTGCGGATCACACCGCCGCCCGCCGGCCGCCTTACGCCACATGTGGCGATAGATACATACGAC
>DATLHW010000340.1:0-6418 GCA_035539675.1 Burkholderiales bacterium
ATACATAACTTTCAAAATTCGTCGAGCAAACCTTCTTTTAAGCACGAAAAAATCCTCGTCATTAATGTTGCGAAACTGCAATGGTGGAATCAAGCCTTTTCAGCTTTAGAACATTCACCCTTCGCTGCCCGGAGGTAATTAATTCATCGTGTCGGAAATGTTTTCTTGTTACAGGACGCTATACAAGGTCGATGAGTAGCACCGTGCATTAGCGACACCCAGAGCAGGTATGCTCCACCGCGCCCTCAAACTTCTCGGCCCCGAACACGTCCACGTCTTACTAAAACAAAGCCGAACGCCCCTCCTTATTCACCACTCACTACGCTTTCCTACATCAGAATCGGCGTGGTCCCAAGGGGCCTCAATCACTTGCATGCCGAATTCGGCTTTCTTCTTGCTACAGCCTCAGTATCGTTCCGTCAGTCAGGAATTCTCCGAGCGACGAGCGATGCCAGCTCTTTAGGAGGTTTGTATGAATTTGCATGTCTTAGGAAAAGCCATCTCGCCAATTGCATTGTTGACCTTGGCGCTCGTTCCAGTATCGGCATGGCCACAACAGTACGTCGAGCCAATCGTCACGGAGGAAGCAGCGCAAGCGCCAGACTCCGATACCAGCACAGCGGTTGAATCCACTAGCGGCGCTACTGAACCCACCAGTGAAGTTACCGAAACCACCGCAAATGAAACGACAACTGAGGAAACCGCCGAAACGGAGTCCACGACCGAGCAAGGTGAGCAAACCGGTAGTCCAGTAAATGTAGTGCCCACGACGGAAAGCGCCGACGCTACGTTATCTGCCTATCAGGAAGTACCTACGGTTTCTTCCCCAGCAACCGGCACGTTCTCCGCCACCATCGATGAAACCGCGGGAACAATTCTCTACAAACTTACCTATGAAAACCTTGAGGCGAATGCAACGCAAGCTCATATTCATTTGGGTCAAAAAGGCGTGAACGGCGGCGCGGTGGTTACTCTGTGCACCAACCTGACCACTACCGCCGGTGGGCCGCAATCGTGCCCGCCTCCACCCGCAACTATTTCCGGCACGATTCAGGCCGCTAATGTCAGCGCTGGCGCCGCAGCGCAAGGTATTGCTGCGGGAGAGCTCAATGAGCTGATCCGCGCAATTCGAGCTGGGGTGACGTACGTCAATGTGCATTCGACTAAGTTTCCCGAAGGCGAGACTCGGGGACAAATCAACGACGCCAACAGTAATTAACCTAATGATGGCGACATCAACTGGCGTGGCGCAAATCATTTGCGCGGGAGGTAACCAACTTCGGATGATGTACTAAAAAGTAATTCTTTATCGCTAAAGCCCGCATAGATCAAGCAACCAATGTACAAGCGGGCTTTCTGCTGGATACTCGTAGCACCTTTATAAAATAATTCCGCGCAAACCGAGTTCCGGAAGCAGATAAACGCCCACATCGATTAACGCCAACTTACACTCTGATCGCGCAGTAGATGAAAGATACAGAATAAGAGCAAAAACACCCTACTGGAACCTTCCGCACATTCGTTTATCTGAAGTACAAAGCACAGGAGAGGTATATGACGGCGCCGATTCCAGATCCCGAGTTGATTACAAAATGCTGGCAGGATTACGACTACGTCGCGTTGCTACTACAAGGGGGAGGCGCTTTGGGGTCGTATCAGGCAGGCGTTTACGAAGCATTGCACGAAGCGGGAATTGCGCCGAATTGGCTGGCTGGTATTTCCATCGGCGCCATCAATGGCGCATTGATCGCCGGCAATCCACCGGAGAAGCGGGTCGAAAGGCTATGGGAGTTTTGGGAGATGATCTCCAACCCCAATGGTGTTCCCTACCTTGGAGAAATCTCACTCGCGCTTGGCCGCATGATCGATCAACTCAACCTGCGCGCGCTCGCCAGCATGACCAGCGCGGCACATTCGCTGTTTCTCGGCCAGATGGGGTTTTTCACGCCACGCGTACCACCACCGCAATTTCGCCCCCAAGGCGCCCCCGGAGCGGACAGCTTCTACGATACAGAACCCCTCAGGCATGCTCTTAATGCGCTAGTGGACTTCGATCTATTAAATAATGGGCCCATGCGCATTAGCGTCGGTATGGTGGATGTAGAGTCAGGAAACTTTCGCTTCTTTGATAGTGGTAAAGCAGGCGACCAAAGAATGGGGCCGGAGCACATCATGGCCTCCAGCGCCTTGCCGCCAGCCTTTCCCCCCGTAAAAATTGGCGATCGCTATTACTGGGATGGCGGCATCATTTCCAATACACCCTTGGAATACCTACTCGACCAACAGCCGCGTCGCGATACACTCGCATTTCAAGTCGATCTCTGGAGCGCTCGAGGCGAGCTCCCTAAAGACATCATGAGCGTGCTGGAGAGGGAAAAGGAAATTCGTTATTCAAGCCGAACCCGACATGGAACGGATCGCTTTGCTGGCCACGAACAAATCCGCCAACTGCTCGCGAAGCTTTTAGATCGCCTACCGGCCGAATTGCGTTCCCACCCAGATGTCTGCGCCCTTCTACCGCAGGCCTGCCACAAAGTCATAAACGTGATTCATCTAATCTATCAAAGCAAAGCCTATGAGCTCCATTCGAAGGATTACGAATTCAGCCATATAACGATGAGGGAACACTGGCAAGCTGGATATGAAGACACACGCAGATCCCTCGCGGAGCCAAGCTTTCTTGAACGCCCGGCTGTTGGTATGGGGGTAGTAACCCATGATATTCATCGCAGTTCACGAAAGTAGGCAGTTGTCGCATCAAAGTACTGCGGAAGTCTTTCCGTGCATATTTATCCATACATCCCGTTTTGAAATGCGGCATGGGAGGTCAGCGAAAATCACAAGCCACTGTTATATTGAGACTAATAAAAAACGAGCTTATGGGAATTTGTTAAGGGTTGTGTGATTCAGTTAACGGCGAGCCGTTAGCCCGGTCTCTATCCTCTTGTCATACCAACAAAGGAAGTATGACCGTGATAACGAATGACTACATCTTTCCGCTGCTTCTGATCCTCGCCGGTGTGATTGTGTTTGCGATCTGCGCCGCGAAAATCCTGGGTGAGTCAAAGCGACGCGCCAACGAATGGTTGGAGCAGCAAACGCGGGAAGATCCTTATTATCAACAACGTAAGAACGCGCTGCCCGAGCGTTAAACGTCTGGTCCCGCATCGCTGCTCCGATCAGCAGCAATGTTTTCTTTTCCGTGATCAATTAAAAGCCTCTTGTCTCAGGAGGCTTTTTTATCCCTGTAGCAATGGTCCAATCCTTGGTGAAATCATCGCTACAGTACGAAGGGCGTTCCACACTCGTTAGCTCACCGCCCCTTCCTTCGAAGGAAATACGACCGTTACGATCACTCCTTGACCATCCCCTTTCCTGCGCAGACTGACGGCCGCCTGGTGTTGCTCGGCGATCTCTTTAACGATCGCCAATCCCAGCCCTGAGCCAGCGGGTTCGCGTCCAGGAATCCGATAATAAGGCGAGAATATCTTTTCGGTCTCATCAACTGGAACTGGCTCGCCATCATTTGCGACGCTTAGCACAATGCGTTGCTCCTGCTTTCCAAACGCTACTTGTATGTCGCCTTGAGGCGCGCCGTATTGCGAGGCATTGTCGATCAAATTCCGCAATAAGCGTTCGATCTTGTAGCGATCTCCAGACACCGAGCATTCCTCCGCCGCCTCCAGACCGATGGTTTGACCGCGTTGTGTAAGAAGCGGCTCTTGTGCGGCGATGACGTCACGGCAAATTTGATTGAGCGACACTCGCTGAAATCTTTCCGCATCGACCTTGGCGGTAATGCGGCTGAATGCAAGCAATTGCTCAGCAAGGTTTGTCGTTCGGCGCAAACCAACGAGCGCTGCGTTCAAAGACTTCTCTTTCTCCAGAGGATTATCGGCGCGCAACGCATTCTGAATATGAAGTTGCAAAGCCGCAAGAGGCGTCCGGATTTCGTGGGCAGCCGCATTAATGAATCGCTGTTCACGTTCAAACGCCGCCATTACGCGAAGTAGCAGATCATTGAGCTCCCGAATGATGGGTGCGAGTTCAAGAGGCGTTTCCGGCAACTCGATCAGCGCCAAGGATTCCGGTTCCCTCTTTGAGATCTTGTTAGCGAGCTCGCGCAGAGGTTTCATATTCAACGACAACACCAGATTGACTACCAGCAACATCAATACGCCACCCGCAACCATCGGAGCTAAGATAGACATGCCAAGGTCGTTCACCATCTCTTGCCGAACTTCGTCGTTCTCCGCCGCAAGCACCCACACATCCCCGGCGCGCAGGACAAATACCTGCCACACGTGTCCATCTATTTTGTTTTTGCTGAATCCCTCGCTAAGCGGGCCGAGGGCGACATCCGGCGCCGAAGTGGATTTCGCAAGCAACACCCCATCAACTCGCCAGACTTGAAAGGCGATCTTCGTTTCGTAGGGGTGCCCATATTTTTCAGGCGCATCGCTGGACGCATTTTCCAGTTCCCTTGGCAATTCAATAACAATGGGATGACTGATCGTCGCTTTTTCAAGTTGGCGAGCAACCAGCGCTTCCAGAACACGCGCCGAGGTGGCCAAGCGGGCGCTAAAAATCTCCTCAGACTCATGCTGCGCCACCTGATTCGCAGCGATACCAATGGCGCCGAGAATAAGAACTATCGCCACCAGCGTTCCGCGAACTAATCTACTTCGGATCGAATATTGGGCGCCGCTCATGCGTCGAGTTGACCAATCCGGTAACCCACGCCACGTATTGTCTTTATCACTTCCGGGGAGATTTTCTTTCGCAAATGATGAACGTGCACATCGATGGTGTTGCTTTCCACGCCGTCGCCCCATCCATACAGAGACTCCTCCAACTGCGCACGACTAAACACTCGCTGAGGATTCTCGATGAGGTGTTTTAGCAACATGAACTCTCGGCGATGTAACTCCACCGGCTGACCTTTCCAGGACACGGTAAAACTCGAAAGGTCTAGCTCCAGTCCACCGAACTTCAATTGATTAACAGGCAAACCGCCACGCCGCCGCTCCAGCACGCGGATACGCGCCAGCAATTCATCAAGATCAAAAGGCTTCACGAGATAATCATCGGCGCCAAGATCCAACCCCCGAATGCGATCCTTCGTCGCGTCGCGTGCGGACAAGATCAATACGGGAATCGTATTTCCCTTAACGCGTATGGCCTTGAGCACTTCGGCGCCATCCAAACCGGGAAGACCGAGATCAAGAATCATGAGGGTGAAGCTATTATCGGCGAGGGCGCGTATGGCGTTGTTTCCATCCTCCACACGCTCGACCAAATAATGCGCCCGTTGCAGCGCCAACAATAGGCCGGATGCCAGCAGTTCATCATCTTCAACCAGAAGGATCCTCAATGTTTGGTTCCTTTAAACCCAATATCATTTACGCTTCTCCGCGATTTTCTCGAGAAGCTCATTGATTTCCTTTCGGCGTCCATCATCCGCCACTTTACGCCCGTTTCTCGGGTGCGCCTGAAGCGCTTTACGCAATTCGCGCTCGGCATTGTCAAGGTCTCCGCTCCTATACAGAAAATCGCCATAGAAGAAGTTCGGATCGATTCCATCTGGATTAATCGCCAAGCCTTTTTTTAGAAATTCCAATGCCTTTTTGTCATCGCCAAATCCGAGCGGCCAACCGGGAACCTGGTAATAAAGCGAGCCCAGGCTGGTATAGGCAGACCCAGCCAGCGCCTCGGGATTTAGCTCCACCGCGCGCTCAAAAGTCCGCTTCGCATCCTTAACCAAGGACAAGGCGCCGAGCCCGCCTTTCACGCCAGCATAGCTCGCTTCGATAATGCCGCGCCAGATGAGCGCCTCCGCGCGAGCCGGGTACTGCGCAACCACCTTGTCCGCCTCCATGATGAGTCGCTCGAATTCTTTCGCCTGATCGGCAGGCGCTGTTTGATACTTGACGCGCTCCCATTCCTGCTGAAGCCGTAGCACGTCGTCTTCAATCGCCGCGACCGCCGGCCGGACCGTTAACAATATCGAGCAAAGAATCGTGGTGACTATTTTGGCGATGCCGTTCATAAAAACCTCACTTGAATGTGTACAGATAAATCATTTAGGCAAATGCTTACGAATGACCCGTAGCTGGCCGAGGATGGCTCGATCGGGTATCGCGGGAAGCAGATGATTGAGGAACACTAGAAACGATTCCTTGGCGCCCAGCGTTTTTTCCCAGACAGAACCGTTGAGGAACCGCATAAACTCCCGCGCAACACATTCCGGGGAATCTTCAACGGTTTTCAACTCTTCGTTCATCGCAATGACCGATGCGCTATTAATTGTCGTTCGCGTGGCCCGTGGGGCGAAGTGGCGGACCTCAATCGAGGAGTCCGAAAGCTCGCGACGCAAGGCCTGCGTAAATCCCTTAAGTCCAGACTTACTGGCGCAATA
>DATLHW010000341.1:0-3046 GCA_035539675.1 Burkholderiales bacterium
ACGTGAGAGTAAACCAAACCGCGGCGACGACGTATGGGCAACAGGCGACAGCGCGTGATAACGCTAAGAAGACTCATCAAGATCTCGCCTCGAAATGGTATTTGGAGAGAAAAAAGCAATGCGTTGCCGAGAAACCCACGTACGGGGAGCTTCAGTCGATTTCCGATTCGGAAATCGAGAGCGTGACTAGCGAAAAGCTCCCACACGCCCGGCTAGCGCGAGACAAGGATGGAAAGCCGGAACGGGACGAAGAAAAACGTCTTTTATATATCCACATTATCGAGTCTTTGATTACCTTCAAAGGTGGCGAGCAGTGTGCCCCGCATTGGAAATATAAGTCGCATAAGATCGACGACGTCACAAAGGAAGACTTGCTGGCGGGAAGAGAGGGCAAGTTCTTTCTCTGTCAGCTAAAAGCGGGGAAAGATCGCTTAAAGGGCAAGACTTATGAGGAACAACAAAAGCTAGAGGGGCGGGATGTAAAGATTTATCACGGTCCAGTCAACAGGCCTGAAAAACTACGCGAAAGGCTCGATGGTTTGGAGGCGCGGGATTTGGCTTTGCAACAGGCGAATACACAGGACGCCCCAGGGAGAGGAGGGCGACATTAATCAGAGGAACCTTTGAGTTGAGTAAGGTATGGCTCAGACGGAAAGTATGTTTTCCGCCTGAGCCTATTGTTGTACTCACTTTCCGACTCAACCTCGACCCGCTTTCGTCGCCTCAAACTGGTTATACGCATCTCAAATAAATTCCGAATGTTTAATCGCCCGCGTCATGAGTGGCATGGGCAAGCGAATCTACATGGATTTGACGAATGTTCACGGATACTTTTGCTCGAGCGTGAAAGATATGCCGCCGATTTGTCTAATCCGTGTTTATCCGTGCGCTCTGAAACCTGTTCGGATATTTCATGGCATTCGTATTAGGGGCTTATTTACTCGCTGTCCACCAACGCCAAATGCAGCGTATCCCCTTGAGCCACCACCTTCAAATTCTGAGTGCGCGTTTCCTTCGGCTTGCCATTGACATAAAGCTGCGTCTTGATCGGATACGTGCCGGGCGCGATGTTCTGCGGGAAGGAGAGATTGAACGTGTTCTCGTAGGCGCCGCTTCCGGGTTTCTCGTTCGCTTTTTTCTCGGCGGTGCGATTGCCCTCGGGACCGACCAGGGTTAACACTTCCTTTACTTCATCGACGGGCTGCTTGGCGGCGCTGACGACAGTCATGTTGGAGACGAGTTGCACCTTATTGCCTGACTTGATTTCACTGCTTGGGCTGAGTCCAACCTTGTAGGCCTGCACAACGGGCTCTTGCGGCGGCAGTTGGCCGGCGTGTTGCTGTTTGTATTCTGTCTCCACTTGCTCCGCGGTGCGTGTTTGTCGGGAGACGGCGTTGAAAGCGATGCACGCCAATGCGCCGACGCCCGCGCCGATTGCGGCGCCTCGGCCTTTTTTGTCGCTGGCTACCGCGCCGATAACGCCGCCGACGAGCGCGCCGATAGCCGGATTGCAGGGATCGTCGCTCTTGATCAGGCCATCCATGGTTTCACAACCCGATGCAATCAACGCAATTGCCGATACGGCCACTACGGTAGTTCTGAGTCTCATAACGGCTTACCCCTATTCAATTTGGATTGATTCGAATGCGGCTCTTTCCGCTTTGTGCGTTTGCATTTTAATCTTTAGCGCGCGCACGTTGTTCGGTTCGCTGGCGAGGACTTGATCGACATACTTGTGCGCCAGCTTATATTCGCTGCGCGCTAGACTTTCGTTCGCCTTTTGCAGCAGGTTGCGGATATGTTCACGGTCTTGCGGCGCTTCCGATGGCGCTTTTTCCACAGCCGGTAGCGGGTGCCTATCGCGTCGGCTGACTCGCGGCGATGGCGGTTCGATCGCCGGTTCGGCCTGTTGCGTTTCCGATGGAGGCGGTGGCGGAGACTCCTGGACTGGCGCGACCGGCTCAGGAACTGGTTGGGGCTCTGGCGTCGGTTGCGCAACAATTGGCGCGGGAGTCTGCGGCGTTTGCTCCACTGTCGGCGTCACAGGCGGAGAAGGCACAACGGCCTTTTCCTGCGGGGGCGCCTCCACCGTTTCCGGCGTCTTGGGCGCCGAAGCGGTCATTAAGTTTTGTAGAACATAAACGCCGCCTCCGATAAACGCCAACGCGACAACGGCGAAAACGATATTGAGACCCCAGCGACGAGTTGGCGCCTGCGCCGCGCTCGCGCTCTCCGGTGGTTTGCTTTGCTGGGGCGATGTGGCGACCGGTCGCGAAGGCGTCGATTTGGCGGCGCCTCGGAATTCGCCAAGCAAGGCGCGAAACGCCGCCACGTCGCGAGGACGCTCGTCGGGATGAACCTTCAAGGCTGTATCGATCGCATTGACGAAGGTGTCGCTGTAGCGGCCTTGCGCCAGCTCGCGAAGGGATTTCATTTGATCGTCCATCAAACGACCAATGGACGGATCGGGCGGGCGGCCAGTGATCGCGTAGTACATGACCGCCGCGAGCGCATAGAGATCGGTCCATGGTCCCTGTTTCATCGTGCTCACCTCGGCGTACTGCTCCGCTGGCGCGTAGCCGGGCTTGAGGATCACGGTCAGATCATGGGTCAAATCGCCGATGACTCGACGGGCGGCGCCGAAATCCAGCAATACCGGCTGGTCGTCCTCGATCAATAGAATATTGTCCGGCGCTATGTCGCGATGAAAACAAGTTTCCGCATGGATAACTTCAAGCGCCTCTAATAGCGGCGTCAGCAGAGCGCGCAGCCACGCCTCGTCGGGCGGCCCGCTCATTTGTTTTAGTCGCTGCTTGAGCGTAACGCCCTTGTAGATCGGCATCGCCATGTAAGCCGTGCCGTTTACTTCCCAGAACCGGAATACCTTCACGAGCGAAGGGTGGTCAAAACGAGCGAGCAGCTTCGCCTCGTTGACGAAGCTTTTTAACCCCGCCTGGAATGTGTCCGCATATCGTTCCGCCCGCACGGACACCGTATAGCCCTCGGTGCGCGCCGCGAGGGAGGAGGGCATGTACTCCTTGATCGC
>DATLHW010000342.1:0-3393 GCA_035539675.1 Burkholderiales bacterium
TCACGAAGCTCGCCAATGAAGGTGACATCGTAGTCCAGAAGCGATTTCACACCAGAAATTGGCGCGGTTTTGTCGACGAAGTAGGGGAAATTCATTTCGATATGCCCTGCTTTCGCTTCCAGGCGGTCGACCATCTCCTCCAGCATCGAACCGAACGACTCGACTGATATTTCCCGCTCGTGGCCATTAAGGATTTCGACAAAGCGTGACATGTGCGTGCCCTTGAAGTGATGGGGCAAGTAAACGTACATGTTGAATGTGGCGATCGTATGCTGCACGCCACTTGTCTTATCGCGCACCCTGACAGGATGGCGAATGGATTTAATGCCTACACGATCAATGGCGATATGCCGAGTGTCGGGGGTGCTCTGAACATCTGGAATGGGCAAATGGTTTTCACGCTGATTCATGACTGATCCTTAAACAACATCTTTTGTATTATAGCGATCGATAATAGTTGAGTAAACAACTCGGGAATTGGCGGCGTTTTCCAGAGGATCTTGGGTCGCGATTAGGGACGTTAAAAAGCGATCAAGTCATTCAGCGTTGAATTCGACGTGTGCGGATTATTAGCGCACGGCGACATCTGTGCTTTTGAACAGCGTGGCTAGCTTCGTGGTGATTGAATTGAAAATGCCTGTTTTGTCCAACCCGCACTCGCTGATCATATCCCGCGGGTCTCCGTGATCGATAAAACGGTCGGGCAATCCAAGGACTAAGGTGGGCACATTGATCGATTGCGCGGACAGATATTCAAGTACGGCGGAACCCGCGCCGCCCTGGATACTGTTTTCTTCCACAGTCACCAGCAGATCATGATGGGTTGCCAGCCGGAAGATGAGTTCTTCATCGAGCGGCTTAACAAATCGCATATCCACCACAGTGGCGTTAAGTTTTTCCCCGGCTTGGAGTGCAGCGTTTACCGGGGCTCCAAAGGCTAATATGGCTACCCGCTTGCCTTCGCGGCGAACAAGGCCCTTGCCGACGGGCAACGCAGTCATTGTTTTCTCGGCTGCGATCCCGGAACCGGAACCGCGTGGGTACCGTACGGCCGTTGGCGTATCAAGGGTGTAGGCCGTGTAGAGCATTTGCCGACATTCGTTCTCATCGCTGGGAGCCATGACTGTTGTGTTGGGAAGGCAGCGCAGGTAGCTTAGGTCGAAGCTGCCTGCATGCGTCGGCCCATCCGCGCCAACCAGACCGGCTCGATCAATAGCGAACACGACAGGTAGGTTTTGCAGGACAACATCGTGAATCAACTGGTCATAGGCCCGCTGCAAAAAGGTGGAGTAAATCGCGACCACGGGCTTCAAACCTTCGCATGCAAGGCCTGCTGCAAAAGTGACGGAGTGCTGCTCGGCAATCCCAACATCGAAATAGCGATCAGGAAATTTCTCCGAAAACTCCACCATGCCTGAGCCCTCACGCATGGCGGGCGTAATGCCAACCAAGCGCTTGTCGGCCTCGGCCATATCGCAAAGCCATTCGCCGAATATTTGTGAGTAGCTTGGTTTGCCGGGAGGTTTGGGGACGACGCCGACGGCAGGGTCGAATTTGCTTGGTCCGTGATAAAGAATGGGGTCCTGTTCCGCAGGCGGGTATCCCTTTCCCTTTTTGGTAATCACGTGAAGGAACTGCAGACCACGTAGTTTGCTCAGATTGCCCAGGGTTGATACAAGGACATCCATATCGTGGCCATCAATCGGGCCGATATAGTTGAAACCGAACTCCTCAAACAGCGTGCCGGGCGTAACCATTCCCTTTACATGTTCTTCCGCTCGTTTCGCAAATTCATGAATAGGCGGGGCTACCTTCAATAAGCGATTGCTGCCTTCGCGTAACGTCGAATAAAACTTGCCCGACATCAACTTGGCCAAGTAATTGTTGAGCGCTCCCACTGGCGGGGAAATCGACATGTCGTTGTCATTCAATATCACGAGCATATCGGCACTGGTGGAGCCGGCGTTGTTAAGCGCCTCGAACGCCATTCCGGCGGTCATTGCGCCATCGCCAATAATTGCGACTACCCGACGATTGCTGCCTTCACGTTGCGCCGCGACCGCCATTCCGAGTGCGGCTGAAATAGAGGTGCTGGAATGAGCGACGCCGAAAGTGTCATATTTACTTTCTTCGCGACGTGGAAAGCCTGCAACGCCGCCTCTCTGACGCAGCTTCGCCATGCCTTCCCGACGACCGGTAAGAATCTTGTGGGCGTATGTTTGATGGCCCACATCCCACACCAAGCGGTCGAAGGGGGTATTGAATACGTAATGCAGCGCCACCGTCAGCTCAACGGTGCCCAGGTTGGAGGAGAAGTGTCCGCCAGTCGAGGCAACGGACTGAACGATGAAGTCGCGCAATTCGTTTGCTAGTTGCGGAAGATCGCGCCGATCCAACGCTCGGAGCTGCTTGGGATCGTTAATCTGATCGAGGAGTTTGTCGCAGGTCATTTAGTATTGTCGTTTTACGATATAGGCGGCAAGGTGGCGCAGATGATCGGCTTTCTCGTCGAATGTAGCCAGGGCGGATATGGCGTCCTCGTAAAGCTCCTGGCCAAACTGCTTTGCTCCCGCCGCACCCATAAGGCTTACATAGGTAGGTTTCTCATCGGTGGCGTCTTTGCCGGCGGTCTTACCCAAGGTTGCAGTGTCTGCTTCCGCATCCAATACATCATCAACCACCTGGAACGCCAACCCCGCGCACTTTGCGTATCGATCGAGGCGTTGAAGCTCTTCGTCGGGTAGTGGTTTGCCGCAATAGGCGCCGAGCAATATCGATGCTCGGATGAGCGCGCCAGTTTTGTGGATATGCATTAATTCCAGCTCAGGAAGTGTCGGTGTTTTGCCAACGTTGGCGAGGTCCATTGCTTGGCCGCCAGCCATTCCGTGAGAACCGCTTGCCTGGGCGAGCAATTTGATCATCGTTAGTTGAGTCTCGCCATTATCCGCCAACGTATATTCGGATACCAGTTGGAAGGCCAGGCTCTGTAGGCTGTCCCCGACTAACAAAGCAGTCGATTCATCAAATTCAACATGGCACGTGGGCTTGCCGCGACGTAAAACGTCATTATCCATGCATGGTAAATCGTCATGGACCAGCGAATAGCAGTGAATCAACTCGGCTGCAGCTGCGGCCACGCGTATTCGTTCGTGCGACGCGCCGGTTATTTGGCCGGCAGCGTAGGCGAGCATAGGGCGGATTCGCTTGCCGCCATCCAAAACAGCATAGCGCATTGCTTCATGTAGTCGTTGCGGAACCAGTGACGCCGCAGGCAACACTTCGCGCAGAAAAATTTCGATATCGTCCTGAATCCGGCGGGTCCAGGTCAGAAAATCTTGAGTAGGATTAAGACTCACTTTGATTGTCCGAGAATGGTTTCAGTAAATCATCTTC
>DATLHW010000343.1:0-5851 GCA_035539675.1 Burkholderiales bacterium
GACCCAAGCTGCTAGCCCCGCAAGAGACGCGCAGAACGCCAGCACAACAATGAGCCGAATGATCTGGAACGCGTGCTGGCGAGTTAGATTCGGGAAGATATTCTTCCGAACGATGTCGCGGCATAGCACCAGAAATACGGCCAGCGCGAGCCCCCCGACGCTTGCGGTGCCGGCTGCGACTTGCAGAATTTTTGAGACTTCCATGCAGCGCCTCTCTCTTGGCTGGTGAGTTTATTGCGACGCCTAACGGAATAAAGTAAGCCGCGCGCGCCACGGTTGGTAGCTATAGGTAAAAGCACGAGTTCGCGCGTCGGCCTTCACTGATGGGTTGGGCGTTTGTCGTTGAGCATAGTAAAGGACGAAAGCTTCAGTCTTTTCGCATTTGCTCTTTGTAGTAGAGACAGCCATCACACAAAACTTGCCCCTCAAATTCCGCATTGGCAATTACTTCCGGATAGCTGGCAAGAGGAATAGAGACATTACATAGCTCGCAGGCGATTTTCATTTCAGGCGCGATGAAACGCGAGAATACTTCCTTTTGTTTTGGCGAAAGTTCGTCTAGGTTTCCGTCTGTGATAACTTTCTTTGCGATTCCGACGGATACTGGATTTGTAATTCGTTTGTCGTCAATGAGAGCCTGTAAAGCTGCTCGGATCGCATCTCGTTCCTCTTGAAACTCCATGAAGCGCTTGGTAAGTGACATGGTCTTCTTTCCTGATTTTAAGCGGCACAGTTAAAGATTTGTCTCAGTGGTTTTCAGACGCCCAACGGTTGAAGTGAAGGGCCGCTTGCAGACGGCCTCGACTGAGAGGTTAGAGGGTAGATTCATCTAATGGCTCTATCTCGTAAATCTCATAGCACCACCCGATTTTCTTTCCGGGGGGAAACAACTCACGCTGGTCGCCATCGATACAGAAAAAACGCTCCCCTGAATTTTTTGGATGCACGAGGGGCGGAGCCATTAAGGTTCCAGAACAGGCAAACGTTAACTCTTCGTGTGTTAGAGCGAGCAAGTGCTTCAGCTTCAACCAGAAGGTGGGTTCGCAAATTCGATTTGGCGCTTGTGAATGCAGGTAATCACCTAAACGTTCTCCTAGTTTCTGGAGCTGTGCGGTCACAGGCGTATACATTACTGAACTGATGTGAGCGTTTGTGGCTGCGTCGAACACCGTCATCCGATAGCCCTTGTTGCTCCCGAGTTCAAAGACTGACTCCACTTGCTTTGCAAGTTTGTCGATCTGCCAACCGGCCCGTCGTTTAAGAGTGGTTTCAGCCTGGGCGTCAAAGTATTCCTTCAGCCTTGCTTCAATACCACAGCGAAGCTCAAACGCTGCATAGAACAAAGAGGGCTCATTGCCGGAGTCGAGCAGTGCTTTAGCCCTGGCTAGATAGTCCAATGCCCGCACTTGATATCCCATTGCCATTAGCCCTCTAACGAGAAGTGAGTACCCCAAAAGGCGCTTTATAAAACACCTCGCAGGTGTATAAATGGACTACGCATTCAATAATCCCTTTAGCATCAATCCCTATAATCATGTAGTACACCCCAATTTCCCAAGGAAATACTCCTCCACAAGCGAGCCCTCCCGCCCGGCTCATAAGCGGCGCCATTGCCATCACGAAGCAGAATTTAACAACGCGCACATACAAATCCTCTCCTCTCGCCCCGCTAACTCATGAGTAACGCGATACTAAACACAGTTTTCTCTTCGTGCCGAGGAGATAAGGTTTTTAGAAGGGCAATTTCAGGTTTTTAGAAGTTCATGCGTACACGCGGCGGAGTGAGTGGCGATTCACCAAAAAGCAGATCCTTCGATTCCTCAGGGTGATAATTAACGCGAGTTCGACGTAATTTCATGGGAATTGAGGGACGCCATTTTTGTCCTTACTGGAGTGTCGCCACACTTCAATAAGGAAGCAAAGCATGAGTCCCTCCATTGATAGAACCCAACTCTTTTGCCAATTAGACGACTTTACGAACGCGACGGAAAACCAGCAACTGCTGGTCAATCCCGACCGCAAACGCAATCGGCCTTGCGGTCTTTGCGTGAGCGAAGTGATGACCATCCTGGTGCTCTTTCACTTTTCTCATTTTCGGACCTTCAAGCACTTTTACCTGTTCTGCCTGCGCTACTATCGCGCCAAGTTCCCCGGCTTGCCGTCCTACCAGCGCTTCGTGGAGCGGATCGGCTCCGCTCTGACGACGCTGTGCACGTTCCTGCTCTCGCATGTGGGCGATCCCACTGGCATCGCGTTCATCGACTCCACCAGCCTCGAAGTCTGCGACCCGCATCGCATTCATTCCCATCGCGTGTTCCGCGACGTCGCCCAACGCGGCAAAACCTCGACCGGCTGGTTCTTCGGCTTCAAGCTGCATCTGATCGTCAACGACCGGGGCGAATTGCTCGTCGTCAAATTCACCGCCGGCAACGTCGACGACCGTAAGCCCGTTCCCGACATGGCCGACGGGCTCGCCGGCAAAATGTTCGGCGACAAAGGCTATATCTCCCAGCCGCTGTTCAATCAACTCTGGAAACAGGGCTTGCAACTCATCACGCGCATCAAAAAGAACATGAATAACAAACTGACGCCCTTGTGGGACAAGATCCTGCTGCGCAAGCGCGCGATCATCGAATCGGTCCACAACATCCTGGAAAGCCAATGCAGCATCGAGCGCTCCCGCCATCGCAGCCATGTCAATTTCATGGCCCATCTGATCGCTGGGCTTGTCGCTTATGTCTTGCTCTCAAAACATCCGTCATTGAACCTTGGACGCCAAGCCGCCGAATGAGTTTCGTTACGTCGAATTCGCGTTGAATATATCCTGCACGCCACGGTTCTTCAGTTCGGTGACGACCTGCGGCCAGAACTTCGCGCCTTCGGTTTGCGCAATCCACAGGCCCAGCACTTCCTTATGGCCTTCCCTATTCACGCCGATGGCCAAGTAGACGGCCTTGTTGCGCACTGCCCCAGTGTCGCGCACTTTGACGTGAATGCAGTCGAGATACAGGGTCGGGTACACGGCGTCCAATGACCGGGCCTGCCAGATCTTCACCTCCTCGCTCACCGCGTCGGTGACGGCCGATCTCAAGCTCGGCAACGACTCGGCCCCATAGATCTCTTCCAGGCGCCTCTGGATCTCTCTGGCCGTCAGGCCGCGCGCATACAGCGAGATGATCTTGTCGTCGAAGCCGGTCCAACGGGTCTGATGTTTGTCGACGATTTGCGGCGCAAACGAGCCTTGCCGATCACGCGGGATATCCAGCGGCAGCGCGCCGAAATCGCCTTTGTTTGAGTGTCTTGGCGCTGTGCCCGTTGCGGGTGTTCGCCGTGTCGTTGGTCACCTCGCCGCTCTTGCCGTGGCCGAGGTGGGCGGTCTCATCTCGGCCTCCAGCGCACGCTCGACCAGCATCTTCGTCAATTGCTTGAGCAAGCCGTTTTCGCCAATCAGGTCTTCAGGTTTCTGGTGGTCGGCAAGCAGGCTATCCGCCAGCTTGACCAATTCGGGATCGGGCTTCGCCCGTTGGGAACGCCTTGGTGCGGTCATTATTTTTCCTTGAGGACGGCAGTCTTCTGCCAAATGACCGTTTACAGAAAACTAATTACACCCTCAGCAATGGCCATCGCTTTCCACAATGGGGCGGCGATGGCCACAGTTTGAATTTTCCTGCTTATACTACTTCTTCGAGTGTTTCGAAGATTTGGTAGGGGCTTTGGCGTCTAATGTTGCGAGGTCCACCTGCCTTCCCGTTCCAATCTCCATCGCTGGAATGGGGACTTTTGGCTTTAAGTTGTTCAATCCCATGGCTTCCTGTTGTTTCGCTGTTAGCACCTTCACCTGGCCGAATACCTTGCTCGTTAGGGCGCCATTGAAGACTGGGTGCTCTAACACGTAGGCCTCTTTCGTTTTCGGATCCACAAAAAGCACTTCCCCAGCACGGAGGACATCAAAATCTTTTGCATCATGGACTTGGGCGCCGCCTGTTAGGTTGTTACTTTTCTGCCCTTTCACTTTATTCTCTCTCTTGGCGCCCCAGTCTCTTGCAAGAGATGTGGCAAGCGCTTCGAAGTCCTCTCTTTTTGGCTGGAATCCTGTGACAACAATTCCTGTTTCCATTCCCGCCTTAACGCCTGCCACCCACAATGCCTGATTTTCAGGTTTGTTGGGTATGTGGAACTCGTTTACATTACTGTCACGGTCTTTAAAGGAGTCTCGTATTTCGGTCGGCAATTCGTAGAGATTCTTGACGCCCGATACCTTTCCAACTGTCGCCTGGTCCTTAATGATCCCAAACCTTTCGGGACTGTAAAATTGGGTTGGCAGTCTTTGATACAAGGGCATGTCCTTGATCTCATTTCTGAAGGCTGCTTCTCGCCGGTCTACCTCGGCTCGATTCTTTCTCGCAACGTGCGCCCGTTCAAACATCTTCTTCAATCTTCGGATCTGTTTTTCCTGTTCGTTTGCGCTGAATTTTGCTTTGGCGTCGGGATCATTGCTGAAATACTTTTTCGTTGCCCATAACTTCATGGATCCCCAAGGGCTTAGACCTGGCTTTCGGCCCATTGCATTCAGAACCTTGTTATAGCCTTTTCTTATTCCCCGTTGGACGCCAGCGCCTGCTCTGACAGCCACATACGACATTTTCGCTACGCCGACGCCCACAATCCCACCCACGGCTATTGCCGGAACTACGCCGCTTCCGATGCCTACGGCGCCAAGAAGACCCAAACCAAGATATTTTGCTGGTTTTTTTAACTTTTTAAGGGGCTTCCCAGCGATCTCATAAGAGTTCGAGGCAACGAAGCGCCAAGCGTTTTTAAACCCTCGTCCAGTTTTACTGCCAATGGCTTGCGCCAATGTGGTGTCGTTCGTAACCCCAAGCCCACCATTTCGGCGCTCAATCAATCCGTCCATGCGAGTGTTATGGTCTTCTAAGCGCTTTTCCCATTTTTTGATCTGTTTATTTGCGAATGCTATTTCTTCAGTTCGCCGTTCCTCCGTCCACTTGGATTTGAGGTCATCTGGATTCGGTAACTGTGCCTCTTTAAGCAACTTATCCCATTTATCAAGTTTGGCAATCACGCGATCAGCGTATTCATTCGCATGCTTAACAATCAAATTGTTGGTTCGGCCGGTACCTGTCCCAACGTCGTAGCGCCTCCTTTTATCCATTTCGTCGCCGCTTATCGTCTCAAAACCCATGGGTTTTAATTGATCGCGCACCGCATCGCTTTGTTCGAAATCTGTGAAGCGCCGCGGCGTTAGATCATCATCGTTGGAACCCAATGGTCCGGGATACCGCGGTAGCGTGTCGGTGCTGCGCCAGGAGTCGTTTCTTGTAAGCGGCTTCCGAGTTTGTGTTTGCAACCAATCCTTATATTTTTGATACTCGCGATCAAGGATCGCGTCCAGTCCGGCGGTAATGTTTAATGTTCCCGGCCATCCGTTTGCGATGACTCCGGGTACTCTTTTCAACATTTCCATGAATTCCGCGACTTCTGCCTGTAAACCTTCGTCTTTAAGACTCGGGTCACCAAGTTCCTTTCTGGTCAACCGCGCAGCGAGCCCATCGACATCCACGGTATTGTATCGACGTTGCCTCTGATCCCTGAACTCTCGATAAACGTAATCAAGGCGATCATTAACGTTGAAGTCGACACGGATTGTGTCCGGCGCACTGCTTTTAATGTGTGGGAGCAAACCGGAATTGAACGCTCCGATGAAATCGCGGATTTCCTCTATCTGCGCAGGATTAGTAGGTTTAGAGCCGATTAATCGCTCAGCTAGATCATCGACATTTAACTCGATATATGCCGGTGCGTCATTCGTCGAACGGCTCGGGTCATTTTC
>DATLHW010000344.1:0-4030 GCA_035539675.1 Burkholderiales bacterium
GACGATAGACATATCGGCTTTCGTCAACCATGGGTATTTCAATACGCCATATAGCAATGCGAGATTCAGGTCCTCCTTTACTGGAATGCGAGCGTCGGTAATCTGGCCGTCTTCTGTTCTGTGAATAGTCAAAGAAACTGAGTAAGATTGAGTTGCGGAATCTTTCGGAAGATAAGCTTCAATGAAGCCGCCGTTATCTTTTTCTCGAAGCGACGACCAATTGGTGGGCTGCGGCAGCTCAATAATGACATGAACGTCATCATCGTCATCATCGTCATCACTCTCATCACCCGGAGCGCCCGTGATGTGGGTGGGCTCCTCATCGATGGTGTACACCATCGTAACGGGGCTCACTCCTCCTTCGGATGTCATGCCCACATTGGCTATGTTTACAACAAAATCAGAAATCGTCATTCCGTGCGACTCTGCGACTTCCGCAAGTTCCCTCAGGTAATCGTCGTCGATTTCGCCACGTTCGAATCTTTCTATTTTTCTCGCGAGATTCCCCGCGATTCGGTGATTTTTTATCGCCGGAGATTTTTCCGCCGTTGATTCGAAATGCGTAGAAAACATTTGGTCGAGTTCGTTTTTATCTTCCATTGCGCCCCCCTGGAAAAGTCTAGCGTTTTGCTTCTCCAACATTAATACTCCAATTGATAATGAGTGCCGGTAACCGGCCGTCGGAGAGCCGCCCCCCATAGCGCTGCTTATCCTAAATCGAAAGTTTGAGCTTATGCCTCGATTATTGGCCCGGCAAATTTCTCTTTTCTTGAAGCGGCGCCATTTCCGTTTCAGGGCGATCCATCAGCCTCTATTGACCATGCGCGATCGTTGGTCTGGCCGATCCGGTTTTGGTTGGCGGATGTGCACGATTTGTCAGTGAGTTCAAATGTGCAGGATTCTTTATGCGAGTACACGGCAGTAGGGGGGCTACGATGGATACGTTTTTCTATTCACCACTGTGTTTCGGACTGGCTATTGATGTGGCGCTCGTTGCTTTCCAAAATGGCGCGTAATTCCATTTATAACTCAGACGTGTACTTTGTGGGCGGGGCTTGCCGTACTATCTGCGCCTCGCCGCTGCGTTCACGTTTGAATTGGAAATGGAATAACTTTCCGAGCATATTGATAACGCGCGATGGCGCCTTGTGTGGCTTGTTCCTTTACCGCGTCATATCTCACCATCTTCGAGCGCCAGAATGACCGAGCTAATCGAGTTCAACACAAAGCGTCTTTGCTTGCGCCAGTGGCGGGTAGCCGACCGGGAGCCCTTTGCCGCGCTAAACGCTGATCCTAAAGTCATGGAGTTTTTTCCTGCTCCGCTTGATCGCGCCGCGAGTGATTCGATTGCGGGCCGTTGCCAGTCGCTTATTGCGGAGCGTGGCTGGGGGTTCTGGGCCGTTGAATTGATTCAAACACGCAAGTTCATTGGGTTTGTTGGCCTACACATTCCGGTTCCAGAGCTTTCGTTCTCGCCGTGTGTTGAGATTGGCTGGCGGATTGCGTATCAGCATTGGGGTCAGGGCTTTGCGACAGAGGCGGCGACGGGCGCTTTGTGGGTTGGCTTTGAGTTGCTCGATTTGTCTGAAATCGTTGCCTTCACTGCGGTTGGGAATGCGAGGTCGCGGGCAGTGATGGAAAGGCTCGGCATGCGGGAAGCTGGCGCGTTCGAGCATCCCCAGGTACCCGTCAGCAGCGGGCTTCGGCAGCACTGTTTGTATCGATTGTCTCGCGAGCAATGGACGGCGCATGTTGCATGACAAATTGTTTGAAAGGGACTGGGGTGCTGTCCTTAAGACCGAGGGGGATTTGAAGTCGTTGTCCCTTTCACGGGCGTTCAAATCCTCCCCCCTCCTTTGCTAAAGGAGGGGGGCAGTGGTTTTAGTTTTGTGATTGTCCGACGCCAGTCCTCAATGTTCTAAACACGGCCTATGCAAATCCGGCTTGCTCACAGCGAGCTTCATCTGCATAGACGAATACATCACCCCCGCAATTACCAGCAGCGCCCCGCCAATTTGCGCCATTGAAATCGACTGACCCCTCAGCAACCCAATCAACGTTGCGAAGATCGGCACGAGGTTAATGAATACCGCTACGCCTGCGGCGCCGATTTCTTGTACGCCCTGGTTCCACCAAAGGTAGGCCAGCACGGAGCCGAACAACGCCATGAACAGAATGGCGGCCATGATGGATGTTGAAGGCGGCGCAAGGAAATCGGACGTCGCGAAAGCAGCGAACATCGCCATGATCATTGCTCCTCCCACGACGGTGCTACCGGCGACCTGCGTTGATGAAATACCGCTCACGAAACGTTTCGGGATGACGGAGTAAATCGCCCAGCAAAGACTGCCGAGCAATACAAGCAGATCGCCGAAGGAGAATGACAGCGCTGTCAGCGCATGCCATGAGCCTTTGCTAACTACCACAGCCACACCGCTGAGACCGAGCAGCAGGCCAAGCATTTGTCGATATGACACTTGCTCGCGATTGAGTAGCGCCGAAAGCACGACGACCAGCGTGGGGTTGAACGCCATGATCAGGGCGGCATTTACTGAGGAGGTGGTGCGCAGCCCATAGAAAAGCGCGACATTGAATCCGAATACGCCAATGGAGGACATCGCTAGCAAGGGTAAGGCGTTGCGATGTACGGCGGGCAGAGACCAACCACCTTGCCAGGCAACGACCGGAATCAGGATGAGCCCGGCGATGATAAAGCGCCACGCGCCGATGCTTAACGGCGACATCAGGGCGACGGCGTATTTACCGACGTGGAAAACGGCCGCCCAGAACAGTGTGGTCAGGATTAGCTTTAGATAGATCGTGTTCCAGGTCATGGCGATTGCTCCCTCGGGGAAGACAACGCTATTATCATTTTTCTAATTTGGAAAATTGAGCGAATAAATGGAAAAGCATTTTCCAAATATGGAAAACAAAGATTTCGATTGGAACGATCTGAAATTTTTCCTCGCGGTCGCGAGACACGGTGGACTTAGCGCGGCGGCGGCGTCGTTGGGAACCAGCGCGTCCACGGTCTCCCGTCACATCGCGACATTGGAGGCGCGGCTCGGCGCTACGCTTTTTCTGCGTCAACAAACGGGATATTTGCTGACAGATGACGGCGCCAGCATGCACGAGCACATCATGGCGGTGGAAAGCGCAATGCTGGCGATGGAGCGGGGCGGTCAGTTGGTTGTGGAGCAGGAAATCGCCGGGCAAGTGCGCCTCGCCACTACCGAGATGCTCGCGAGTTATCTGATTGCGCCACGGCTACCGGAATTCCGTGCGCGCTATCCAAAATTATCTCTCGAAATGATCATCAGCCTGACACGCGTGAATTTGTCGCGTCGCGAAGCGGATCTGGCGCTACGTATGATCGATCCGACGACCGATGAAAACGCGAGCGACTATATTGCTCATGCGGTTGGCCGTATGGATTTCGGCGCTTATTGCGCGCCTCGATTATTGACCGGGCAGTCGTCCGACACGGAAGCATGGCGATCGTTTGATTACATTTCCTGGCACGAGTCCTGGGCAGACCTGCCGATGGCGAAGTTGTTGTCCACTGCCTTTCCCGGAAGAAAGCCCGCGCTCACAAGTAACAGCCTGCACACTCAATATGCAGCTGCTCGCTCAGGCGTGGGTGTCGCCATGCTGCCTTGCTTCATCGGTGATCATGACGTGGCCCTGCAACGTCTCTCCCCATCGCTACCAGTGCTATCGCGTGAATTGTGGTTGGTCTATCACCGCGATCTAAAGGCTAGCCAGCGCGTTATCGCCGTTCGGGATTTCGTGATTGATTTGGTCCGTACGCATCTTATTAGTGTCGGAGACCTAAAGAACTCCCCTCCTTGAAAGCGCGATCGACCCGCCTTGATCTAGACGACGGCATAAGGCGATTTCCGATAATAAACATGCCAATCAAATCGCGTCTTTCTTCGCCTGGCGTTGTTGTTCGTCGTTGCCATAGTTCACTATGACGCCTCCTCTCCCTTGCAGGGCGCGTCTGCGCTTGCATGCGCAGACCGTTTCG
>DATLHW010000345.1:0-5227 GCA_035539675.1 Burkholderiales bacterium
GCCAATAAAATTGATGGATTTCTTCGTCTGGCTAGGGTTGAGCAGGGGTTTCGAGCAGCATGCTGCGAGCCTGCGAAACGGTCTGCGCATGCAAGCGCAGACGCGCCCTGCAAGGGAGAGGAGGCGTCATAGTGAACTATGGCAACGACGAACAACAACGCCAGGCGAAGAAAGACGCGATTTGATTGGCATGTTTATTATCGGAAATCGCCTAATACCAATCCCAAACGATAAAACTAGAGAAGCATCTAAGATGACAACTAAAGCGCTACCCTTTTCCAAACAGCAGATTGAAGCAATCACCGCCGCCTATCCGACCCCGTTCCACCTATATGATGAAAAAGGCGTCAGAGCGGGCGCTCGCGCGCTTCGACAAGCATTCGAATGGGCGCCAGGATTCAAAGAATATTTCGCGGTCAAGGCGACACCTAACCCTTACATTCTCACATTGTTGCGCGCGGAAGGATTTGGCGCCGACGCCAGTTCATACGCGGAATTGTTGCTGGCTGAAAAGACTGGAATCGTCGACGAAGAAATCATGTTCACATCGAACAACACAGAGGCCTACGAATTCCGGAAAGCTCGCGAACTCGGCGCCATTATCAACCTCGACGACATCACCCACCTCTCCTTTCTAGAGCAGCATGCGGGCCTTCCAGAAACGATCTGCTTTCGTTACAACCCAGGCGCAAGCCGAAGCGGCAATGTCATTATCGGCAAACCGGAAGAAGCCAAGTTTGGTTTGACCCGAGCCCAACTTTTCGAGGCCTACGCCGTTGCAAAAGCGAAAGGCGTAAAGCGTTTTGGTCTGCACACCATGCTGGCGTCCAATGAACTCGAAGCGCAGTATTTTGTCGATACCGCCAAGATGTTGTTCGAGTTGGTTCTTGAAATTGGGCGCACATTGGATATCCGCTTCGAATTCGTGAACATCGGCGGCGGCATAGGCATACCCTATCGCCCGGGACAAGAACCCGTCGACCTGGGACGCATTGCTGCGGGAACGAAACAGGCATACGAGGAAGTCATCGTTACGAATGGCCTGCACCCGCTGAAGCTATACATGGAGTGCGGCCGCTTGATCACAGGCCCACATGGATACCTGATTTCAAAAGTGCTGCACATCAAGCGCACGCATAAGACATTTGTTGGCTTGGACGCCTGTATGGTCAACCTCATGCGTCCCGGCATGTATGGCGCGTATCACCACATCACCGCACTGGGGAAGGAACAGGTTGCGCCGAGCAGCGTGTGCGACGTCACCGGGTCCTTATGCGAGAACAACGACAAGTTCGCCATTGATCGAATGCTGCCGGAAATCGAAATCGGAGACATCGTCGCTATTCATGACGCTGGCGCGCACGGCCATTCGATGGGCTTCAACTACAATGGAAAACTACGTTCAGCCGAGTTGTTGCTGCGCGAGAATGGCAGGGTCGCGCAGATTCGTCGTGCAGAGACGGTGGACGACTACTTCGCCACGCTAGACTTTGGCGGGTTGGACAAGTTTCCGGTGTAAGCCAACGGTTGAATCTTTTTGCGGCTACAATCTAGCGATGCGCCTAAAATTCACAAAGATGCACGGCCTGGGCAATGATTTCGTTGTTCTCGATGGCGTTCGCCAATCGTTATCCCTGTCGACCGAACAAATGCGTTTCATCGCCAATCGAAATTTCGGCGTCGGCTGCGACCAGATTCTGATAGTCGAAAAATCCTCTTCGCCGGATATCGATTTTCGTTATCGCATTTTCAATGCCGATGGCGGCGAAGTAGAGCAATGCGGAAATGGCGCTCGCTGCTTCACGCGTTTCGTAATCGATCAGGGTCTTACCGACAAACGCACTCTCCGTGTCCAAACCGCCACTGGAATTATCATGCCAACGCTTGAGGCCGACGGACTGGTGACCGTGAATATGGGCGCCCCGCGGTTTGAACCCCGCGATATTCCATTTCGGGCGGAAGCGCGGCAACCGTTGTACTCTCTCCAGATCGGCGATGCGACACGCACATTCTCCGTGCTGTCGATGGGCAATCCCCATGCCGTGCAAATAGTCGACAATGTGGAATTGGCGCCCGTCCTGACGGAAGGACCGCTGATCGAACACCATGACGCATTCCCGGCTCGCGTCAATGCCGGCTTTATGCAAATAGTGGATCGAAGAAACATCAAGCTGCGCGTATTCGAACGAGGAACCGGTGAAACGCTTGCGTGCGGCACTGGCGCGTGCGCCGCGGTGGCTGCTGGCATTCAGCTTGGATTATTGGACTCTGAAGTAACTGTGCAACCTCGAGGAGGTCTATTAAAGATCCGCTGGACCGGCGAAGGACAGCCCGTTTTCCTGACGGGAGCAGGGACCAAGGTGTTCACTGGCGAAATGGATCTGGAATAGCGCCGCGACATACGCAGCTCGCTTCGGAACAAATTGATACGACAACATCTGCAACTGTTTTTTAACATATGAAGCACCCCTGGAATTTGCGGGAATCGTGCGACGCATAGCCGCCATCGCAGACCCTGGACTACGCAGTTATGTAGCGAACGGCCTGATATCGAACCGAGAAACACAGGTGCGATCGATTTTCGCAAGAGACTTTCGCCAATTGGAGCAAGCATGAATCTAGATCCTAACCAGATTGCCGAGTACCTTCGAAAGAATCCGGACTTCTTTGAAAACAACATTACGCTGCTAACGGATGTGGAAATACCGCATCCCCACGGCGGTCGAGCCATCTCGATCAGCGAGCGGCAGGTTCTCGCCCTGCGGGAGAAAAACCGCTTGATCGAAAGCAAACTCGCCGAACTGATTCAGTTCGCCGAAGAGAACGATGCGATTACCGAGAAGATCCACCACTTCGCCCAAGCGCTTATCGGTTGCGAAAGTCTGGAAAACGTACTGACGGTCATCTATTCGCGCATGCGCGAGGAATTCGCCGTTCCTCACACGCTGGTGCGGTTATGGCATCCCTCATTGACTCGCAATGCGATTGCCGAGACGACTGAAACGGCGGACGAGGTGCGCAAATTCGTCTCCGCGATGAAAACGCCTTATTGCGGCAATCACGCCGTTTACGAAACCAACCGCTGGTTCGGAGAAATCGCTCCGCACCTACGATCGTTCGCGATGACGCCGCTAGCCGACGAGCAAGCTTTCGGCGTGTTACTGCTCGCGAGCGAAGAGGCGCAGCGGTTCTATCCGGAAATGGGAACGGTCTATCTCACGCGCATTAGCGAATTGGCGAGCGCGGCGATAAAAGCCCAGCTGACTTAAACCTAGAAACGGTGATTGACTGCTTATCGCCTGTATTAACATATATTGCATGTGTAAACATTTTCGCCTTTTTGTCATTCACCAATTGGGCGAACACGCTACGTACCCGATTGCGCACTTTTTGGGCCGCCCGGCGTTGTTGCTCCTCAATCACATAGGTAGCCACGCCGCCTCGTCGCGCCTAGCCGGACGACCCAAAAAACGCACACTCAGGTACGTCCAATCACCGTTTCTAGGTTGAGCCTATGCCCGCCTCGGCGAATAGTCAGCTTGAAAGCTTCGTGGAATTTCTCTCCACTGAGCGCCGGCTTTCGCCGCTCACCAGCAAGCATTACCGCCGCGACATCGAAACGCTGATTCGCTTAGCCGGGGACGCCCCGCTAGACACTCTGCGCATCCCGAATATTCGCCGTTTTGTCGCCACCCTCCATAGCCGCGGCCTTTCCGGTAGATCGCTTCGTCGCATGCTCTCGGCTTGGCGTGGATTTTTTGACTACCTGGGACGACAAGATCAGGTCAAACAAAATCCCTGCATTGGCGTACGCGCGCCGAAATCGGACAAGAAACTGCCGCAAACTTTGTCGCCCGACGAAGCGGTGAAACTGGTCACAATCACGGAGGAAAGCACACTAGCGGTCCGTGACCGCGCGATGTTCGAGATGCTGTATTCCTCTGGTTTACG
Source organism: Burkholderiales bacterium (assembly GCA_035539675.1). Taxonomy (GTDB): domain Bacteria; phylum Pseudomonadota; class Gammaproteobacteria; order Burkholderiales; family DATLHW01; genus DATLHW01. The sequence goes on from DATLHW010000345.1 coordinate 3,952, forward strand.
GCTATCGGAGCTGACCGGCCTGGATTTGGACTCGATAGAATTCCAAAGCGGCGAGGTTCGAGTAACCGGCAAGGGAAATAAAACGCGTATCACGCCAGTCGGCAAAGCGGCGTTGGAAGCGGTCGAAGCCTGGTTGAAATTACGAAGCGAGCTTGCAAAACCCGATGAGAAAGCGCTCTTTGTAAGCCAGCGCGGCGTCCGCATCTCTGGACGAGTCGTGCAGACCAGCATCAAGCGTTGGGCGATTAAACAGTCAGTCAACGTATCGGTTCATCCCCACGTGCTACGGCATTCCTTCGCTTCTCACGTGTTGCAGTCATCCGGCGATCTACGCGCGGTGCAGGAAATGCTGGGCCACGCGAGCATCGCTTCCACGCAGGTATATACGCACTTGGACTTTCAGCATCTCGCCAAGGTGTATGACAGCGCGCATCCCCGGGCGAAAAAGCGCTAGTGGTTAGTCACGTTAAATTTGTAGGAGCGAGCTCTGCTCGCGAAGCGATGTCTCCATGGCCCGTCTGTAGAGTTGCGTCGGTTTTCCGTCCGAGGACCCGGATGCAATCGCGAGCAGAGCTCGCTCCTACAGAAAGAATCAGCATGACTGACCACTGCTGGCCCGAGTAGCGCCCACGCATGAGTAATTGCGGGCTCTATAGGCGTAGTAGTTTTGCGCCTCTCCCTCACACAAGACATTTTGGACGCAAAACATGTCGAGATTAGCTTTAATCCTTTTCCTTGTTCTGACCATTGGTTGGAAAAGCGCAAACGCGGTCGAAGCGACTTTAAGCGTCACCATGGACGGAAAGCCTCAGCGCTATTCGGCAGACACGCTACGCTCACGATCCGATGCAGTGACGATAACGGTTGAAAATGACCCAAGCTACCGTCGGCCCATGACCTATCGTGCGATCCCGCTCGCGGCGATTGTCGAAGTGAAAGGCAAGAATGAAAACCTATTTCTGGAAGCGAAGGCCCTTGATGATTTTGTCTCTCAGTTACCTGGCGCCCTCGCGCTAAATCGCGATACCGCAAAGGCCGTTGCGATGCTGGCCATTGAAGACCCAGCAGCCCCTTGGCCGCCTCTTCCCGGCAAATCGGTAAGCGCCGGCCCGTTTTACCTAGTCTGGGTTGGCGCCAATGTCGCAGCGATTCGTAGTGAGCAATGGCCTTATCAACTTGCGAGCCTTGCCGAAGAAGTGGCGCCGGAAAAACGTTGGCCGCAGCTTGCCGTCGGCCCGAACCTCGCAAAAAACGACCCGCGACGCCAAGGGCAACA
>DATLHW010000346.1:0-4771 GCA_035539675.1 Burkholderiales bacterium
CACTAGAGCGGCATCGCTGCTATCGCTCAATGCGGCGATGGTCAGCACGAACTCGTCGCCGCCCAGGCGGGCGATGCTGTCTTCTTTCCGAAGGCAATTCTGTAGGCGGATCGCCGCCATCTGGAGCAACTGATCGCCCACCTCGTGACCGAGGGAGTCATTGATAGTTTTAAAGTAATCCAGATCAATGAAAAGCACCGCTAGCTGATTCTGGCGTTGATGCGCCTGAACGATGGCTTGCGTAATGCGGTCCTTCAGCAGCACACGATTGGGCAGTTTCGTTAACTCGTCGTGGTGCGCCATGTAATGAATTTTTTCTTCCGCATGTTTTGACGCGGTGATATCCACCATGACGCCCCTGATAGTCACGGGGATTCCGTTTTCCGATATTACCGTGACGATATCTCGCAGCCAGACGAGGCGGCCATCCGCGGCGATCATTCGATATTCGAAATCATGGCCTCTACAGGCCTTTGTCTCGGTGAGGCAGAAGTTTAGAGTTGCTTCATAGTCTTCCGGGTACAGATATTTAGTCCAGGCGTTCGGCGTTTCGTACCATTCCGCGAGGGGATATCCGAGCAGGCGCTCGGCTTTTTTGCTGACAAAAGTGAAGGCAAATGACTTGACGTCAACTTCCCACACGATGCCGTCGATCGAGTCGACCAGCGCTTCGTAATCCTGCTTCGATTTTCTGAGCGCTTCTTCCGCTAAATTGCGATCGGCGATTTCCTTTTTTAATTGAGCGTTCGCTTCAATTAATTGATGGGTTCTCTGGGCGGTTTTTTTCTCTTTCCGCGCTTGCAAGTTTTGTAGCGACAAGCGGGTATCGATGCGCGCTAGCGCCGCTTCGGCGTGAATCGGCTTAGTCAGATAGTCCACGCCGCCAGTGGCCAACGCCTTCACCGTATCCGATGTTTCGTTGGATTCGCTGATGAAAATGACCGGGATGTCACGCGTGCGTGGATTTGCCTTGAGTCGTTCGCATACTTCGCAGCCATCCATGCCGGGCATTGCGATATCCAGCAAAATCAAGTCAGGGTGTATGGTTTCAAGTAGCTGCAAGGCGCGTTCGCCGCTGTTGGCGGCGTGGACGATATGACCTCGCTTAGTCAATATTTCCGTCAGAAGACTCAGATCCATTGCGGAATCGTCAACGACCAGAATACTGTTTTTCCGGTTACCAATCTTGCTCGCTTTAAGCATTCCCAACTCCTAAAACGTGGAATCTACGAGGTTGTCGATATTCGAAGAGACTGTTTGCATTGTCGCACTTCTTGTCCGACTAATTGCGTTGAAAGACGTCTTTAATATCCTCAGTCAGTCACTTTGGACAGCGTCGCGACAAATTCATTTGATTTTTTTCTTATGCGTCGTTCGTCGTGAAGATGCGAAGATTGGTTGATCAGATAAGCCATACCCTCTGCCGTTACCTCTTAAAATTGGCTATCCTTGCGGTTTGGTTCAAACAATCCCACTCCTATAAGTATGAAATCCGCCGAGATCCGCCAGAAGTTCATCGATTTTTTCAATTCCAAGGGGCATACCCCCATAGCCTCAAGCCCGCTCGTGCCCGGTAACGACCCGACCTTGCTTTTCACCAACGCGGGCATGGTTCAGTTTAAGGATGTTTTTCTCGGTCAGGACAAGCGCCCTTATGCGCGCGCCGTGACCAGTCAGCGATGCGTCCGCGCCGGCGGCAAGCACAACGACTTGGAGAATGTCGGGTACACCGCGCGACATCACACTTTTTTCGAAATGCTGGGCAACTTCAGCTTTGGCGATTATTTCAAGCGCGACGCTATCAAGTACGCTTGGGAGCTGGTGACCAAAGTCTATGGGATGCCGCCGGAGAAGCTGTGGACCACGGTTTATCACGAGGACGACGAAGCTTACGACATCTGGACCAAGGAAATCGGCGTGCCGGCGGAGCGTTGCGTGCGCATCGGCGACAAGCCTGGCGGTCCGCAATACCAAAGCGATAACTTTTGGCAAATGGCTGATACCGGCCCGTGCGGTCCTTGCAGCGAGATCTTTTACGACCACGGACCGGAAGTGGCGGGCGGCCCGCCCGGATCGCCGGATGCCGATGGCGATCGGTATATTGAAATTTGGAATTTGGTGTTCATGCAGTTCAATCGGGACGAGCAGGGGCGGTTGAATCCATTGCCTAAGCCTTCGGTCGATACGGGTATGGGACTGGAGCGCCTTGCGGCCGTATTGCAGCATGTGCATTCCAATTATGAGATCGATCTTTTCCAGGCGCTTATCAAAGCCGCTGTGCGCGAAACGGGTGCAACCGATCCGACGAACAATTCGCTCAAGGTCATCGCCGACCACATTCGCGCTTGCTCATTCCTGGTGGTCGATGGCGTCATTCCTTCCAATGAAGGACGTGGTTACGTCCTTCGCCGGATCATCCGTCGTGCGATTCGTCATGGTTACAAGCTTGGTCAAAAGCAGCCCTTCTTCCATAAGCTGGTGAAAGATCTTGCCGCGGCGATGGGCGAGGCATACCCGGAGTTGCCGGCTGCGCTGGCGCGTGTCGAAGGTGTGCTGCTTCAGGAAGAAATCCGGTTCGCCGAGACTCTCGAAAACGGCATGGGCATTTTGGAGGTTGCGCTACAGTCGACGGAGAAAATCCTCGACGGCGAGACGGTTTTCAAGCTTTACGACACGTTTGGTTTTCCGTTGGATCTTACCGCCGATATTGCCCGTGAGCGCGGCGTACCGGTGGATCTGGCCGGATTCGAGGCGGCGATGGAGGCGCAGCGTGATCGTGCGCGCGCCGCCTCTAAATTCACCATGGCCGGCGGCTTGGAGTATTCCGGCGTGAATACCGAATTCGTCGGCTACGATCAGTTGCAGGAAGAAGCGCGCGTCGTGGCTATTTATGAAAATGGCGCGGCAGTCGATAGCATTCAAGCGGATGTTCCCGCGATTGTCGTTCTGGACCGCACGCCGTTTTACGCCGAGTCGGGCGGGCAGGTGGGCGATCAGGGTGAACTCCATGGATCAAGCAGCAAGTTTGTCGTTCACGATACGCAGAAAGTTCAGGCCAATGTCTTTGGCCACCACGGCGTGATGAAGAGTGGCGAGCTCAAGGTGGGCGATACGGTGCGCGCTCGCGTGGATGAGGCGCTTCGCCAGCGCTCGGCGTGGAATCATTCGGCGACGCATTTGCTGCATTCGGCGCTCCGCATGGTTCTCGGGACGCATGTGGCTCAGAAGGGTTCGCTGGTCGACGCCAACCGTACCCGCTTCGACTTTTCGCATGACAAGCCATTAACAACCGATGAAATCCGCGAGATCGAGTCATTGGTGAACGCGGAGATCCGCAAGAACAACCCGGTCGAAAAGCGGCTTATGAAATATGACGACGCGATCAAGGCGGGCGCGATGGCGTTGTTTGGCGAAAAATATGGCGACGAAGTGCGCGTGCTGCGCATGGGTGAGTTTTCCACCGAACTGTGCGGCGGCACCCACGTCGAGCGTACGGGCGACATCGGCTTTTTCAAGATCGTTTCCGAAACAGGCATTGCCGCTGGCATTCGTCGCGTCGAGGCGGTGACTGCGGAAGGCGCCTTGGCTTATGCGCAAGCTGAGCATGACCAATTGGAAAAAATCGCTTCCGCATTAAAAGCGCAACCGCAAGAAGTCGTCGCCAAGATCGGCCAGATTCAGGATCAGGTTAAGTCGCTGGAAAAGGAATTGATGCGTTTGAAATCCAAGCTCGCCTCAAGCCAGGGTGATGATCTCATCAGTCAGGCTGTGGATGTGAAAGGCTCGAAGGTGTTGGCCGCATCGTTGGACGGCGCGGACAGTCAGGCGCTGCGTGAAACGCTGGATAAATTGAAGGACAAACTCAAATCCGCGGCGATCGTATTGTCGACGGTTACTGATGGCAAAGTCGCCTTGGTGGCCGGCGTGACGGCCGACCTTACTTCGAAAGTAAAGGCTGGTGAGTTGGTTAATTTTGTCGCGCAGCAGGTAGGCGGTAAAGGCGGCGGAAGGGCGGACATGGCGCAGGCGGGCGGAACGAATCCGGCTGCGTTGCCGCAAGCCTTGGCTGGGGTGAGTGAGTGGGTGGGGGCAAAGCTTTAGTCGTCAGTCACGCCGAATGAATGGGATAAGGACGCGTAGGGCTCATTTCCCGCCCTGTGCGTCTGAAAAATCACCGTGACTAACCGCCATACCCATCCCGGGTAATTTATTCGCCGGATGAGATATGGTCTCACTTACAAGCGAAAGCATCGGCGCATAGATGTGAGCCAGCGTCCCATAGCTTTCGGCATGTATCTTGATAAAGGCGCGCATGAAATCGGAGAACGATTCGTGCATCAGGATAAATTTTCGCGCGCCTTGATCGTAACCGTAAACCGCCGGATCTTCGCCAGCGCTTAGACGGAAGTAGAGAAATTGCATGTCTTGATGGATGAAAAATACGAAGGCGTCCTCTGGTAAAGAGCAGGGGGCGCTGTCTTTGGCAAGCAGTCGTCGTGCGCGTTGCCCAAACGCGAGCAAGTCAGGAAAGAAGATTTCTTCTCCGATGAAAAACAAATCGGATCCCCGTCCGGTATGTGCGAGAAACTGGCGATATTGCTCGGGCAGGGCGCGGCTGCAGACTGCTTCTACCTTCGCGATATCCGCTTCTGAGCAGGCGTCATGGAAGAAGTTAATGCCTTTGCTTGTGAATGCGTTTAATTGCGCTAGCCAGGATTCCGGTTTTTTCTCCAGGTCGTCTTCCGTTTTTGGCGAGGAGGGCGATGATGCT
>DATLHW010000347.1:0-3702 GCA_035539675.1 Burkholderiales bacterium
TCTCCATCGACGACTGCAATCTCGATATCGCGCGGTAGCCCGTAATGCTGCAACCCATCGTCGGCCACAATGACGTTGACTTCGGGGCGACGCGCCAGCATGGCGCGCGCCGCCAAACCGCGATCCGGACAAACGAAGACAGGACAACCGCTACGTTTCATCAGCAACATGGGCTCATCGCCGACTTGCGCTGGCGTGAACGTTTCGTCCACTTCAATCAACGCCTTCAACGACCCGCCATAGCCCCGGCTGACAATCCCCGGCCGATAGCCATTCGACCTCAGCAATTGCGTCAACCACAAAACGAGCGGCGTTTTTCCGCTGCCGCCCACGGTGATGTTGCCTACCACAATAACGGGAACCGGCAGCCGTTGCGTCTTGATCCATCCGGAGGCATACATCGCGCGACGTAATCCGGAAAGGACGCCGAACAACCCAGCCAAGGGCAATAGAAGAACGTGCCAAAAAGAAACGCGATACCAAAGCGATTCTATCCAACGCTTTGAAGCGCTCATTGGTTATTAACGTGCGGGCCGCGCTTCAGTGGTGAACGTGATGTGGGAATAGCCTGCGAGCCGCGCCGCTTCCATGATATTCACAACAGACTGATGCGTGGCGCCGGCGTCGGCGCTGATATTAACGACTGGGTCCTTCGCGCCGCCAGCCGCCTGCTGCAAAGCGCTACCGAAGGCGGTGGCGTCGGTAAAAGTAACCGGCTTGTTGTTCACCACATAACGGCCATGCGAGTCCACGGCGACGTTAAGAATAATGGGTTTATCCTTGGGCGCGTCGCCCGCCGCTTCCGGAAGATTGATTTGCAGCTCTGAATACTTCGCGTAAGTGGTAGTGACCATTAAAAAAATCAGGATCACTAGCAGGACATCAATCAGCGGAATGAGATTCAGCTCGACGTCCTCGCGGCTCTCCCCACGACGAAAATTCATTTCGGCGCGCCTTGCTGGGACAGCTTTGCGTAAGTCCTATCCATTAGTCGTAATGGCCTTAGTTTTGCCGTTCACCATGAACGATTTCAACCAGCTTGAGCGCTTGCTGCTCCATATCAACAGCCAGTTGCTCGACTGTACGACGGAAATGGCGATAAAAAATCATGCTAGGCACTGCAACGATCAAGCCGAACGCGGTGTTGTATAGCGCAATGGAGATCCCGTGGGCTAGCTGCGCGGGATTTGAGCCGGTCGGCCCTTGCGATCCAAAAATCTCAATCATTCCCACGATGGTGCCGAAGAGCCCGAGCAATGGGCTAATGGAAGCGATGGTGCCAAGCGTGGTGAGAAACCGCTCCAGCTCGACGACTACTGCGCGCCCTGCTTCTTCCAGCGATTCTTTCATCACCTCGCGAGAGGAGCGAACGTTAAAAAGCCCCGCAGCGAAAACTCGCCCGAGCAAAGGCCCGGCGGCAAGCTTATTAAGCAATTCGTTGGTAACGCCTCTTCTGCGCAAGTCGTCGACGGTCTGACTTAACAAACTACGCGGCGCGACGGAGGATACGCGCAACGACCAAAGTCGCTCGCCGATAATCGCGAGCGCAATGACAGAGGCGACGATCAATAACCAGATGGGCCAACCGGCCGCTAGGATAAGTGAATACAAGCGATGCTCTCGTGCCGATTTTGGAGTCGCGACACTTTATCCCGACCCTGCGTCTTCAGCAAGAGGCTGGACCCATTTTCATAATGATTTAATAAAAGCAATGGTTCGCGAATTACAAATTTTCAATGACATCAAAAAACAAAAATGAATCACATGAAGCTCGACCTCGACAACATCAGCAAACTTTTTCGAACGTGAATTAGTACTATTCGATCGAAGAAAATTTTCATGCAACCGAGTGTTGACGGGACGGTATTTTTTTGAACGCGAAAATGCCCCACAGGTAAAATTTTCATATCCACAATGTCTGTGGATAACCTTGTGGTTAACTCCGGGGCATGTGACTTAACCCCCAATTTCATATAGGTTTTTTTTGCAGCGCTCAATTTTTGAACTATAAAAATTCCACTTTAAAATCAATTAACTATGCCATTTACCTATGAGATTGGTTGCAGAGCAGCATTAACTCTTTATATGCAATATAAAAAATCGGTGACAGTGGATTAGTCCGCGTGATTGGCTTAGCATTCGCCCATGCCGTCGTCCCCATCTCCGTCCCGCGAACCCCCTGTTTTACCTGTCTCCGAGCTCAATCGCCGAGTGCGCGAACTGCTCGAAACCACTGTTCCTTTGCTTTGGGTAAGCGGTGAGATTTCCAACTTCACTCGCGCCACTTCTGGCCACTGGTACTTCTCGTTAAAGGATGCAAACGCGCAAGTACGCTGCGTGATGTTTCGTCACAAAAGCCAGTATCTGGATTGGGCGCCGCAGAATGGCATGCAAGTAGAAGCGCGCGTCGTCGTCACGTTGTATGAACCGCGCGGCGATTATCAGTTGAATGTCGAATCGATACGCCGCGCGGGTCTTGGCGTGCTGTATGAGAGATTCGAACGACTGAAAGCGATGCTCGCCGCCGAAGGACTTTTCGCCGACGAACGAAAAAAGCCCCTCCCCCCTTTTCCAAAGCGAATTGGTGTCATCACCTCCTCCGCCGGCGCCGCGCTGCATGACGTGCTGACAACCTTACGACGTCGAAGTCCCGGCATTCCCGTCATCGTCTATCCCACACCCGTACAAGGCGAAGGCGCCGCAGCCAAAATCGCCGCAGCCATTCGCGCCGCCGGCGAGCGCAATGAATGCGACGTACTCATACTCTGCCGCGGCGGCGGCAGCATCGAAGACCTCTGGCAATTCAACGAAGAACTCGTCGCGCGAACTATAGCCGCCTGCCCTATTCCCATCGTCTGCGGCGTCGGCCACGAAACCGATTTCACCATCGCCGACTTCGTCGCCGACCGCCGCGCGCCAACCCCTACCGGCGCAGCGGAACTCGTCAGCCCCAACAACGCAGAACTACGCCGCCAACTGGAATCCATCACCAACCAATTGCAACGGCAAACGTGGCGCGCCATCGAAGCCCGCATGCAGCATCTCGACAACCTGTCGCGGCGATTAGTGCATCCTGGCGAGCGCTTGAGACGACAAGGCGAAGATATGACCCGTCTCGCAAACCAGCTTTCACGCGCGGCGAACGTGCAGCTACAAAAGCGGCAATGGCAGATGGAAAGCCTCAAGGTCCGGCTGACGGCAAACCGCCCCGATATCGGAACATTGATAAACCGGCAACAGACCTATGCAGACAGGCTTCGGCAAGCGATGCGAAGAAGGCTGGAGAACATGCAAAGCGAATTCGCCACGCTGCAAGCGCAGTTGTCCCACCTCAATCCGGATAACGTGCTGGATCGGGGATATAGCATCGTCATGAAAGAAGACGGCGCGATTGTGAAGGATGCGGATCAGCTTGCGGTGGAGGAGTCTGTGACGATGAAGTTTTCGCGTGGGGGCGCGACGGGAAAGGTTACGCGGGTTTCGTAACGTTTCTGGGATGCGTTGCTGGTGGGCAAGCGGTTCTCGTTCAAGAAGGGTTTGGCGAAAGGCGCCCGCCTCGCGCATCGTTCGAAGCCCCATCCGGCCGCCATGTCATTCTGAGCGAATGCGAAGAATCTGCTGTTACGCTTTTTGACTCCATAAGGAAAAGCAGATTCTTCGCTTCGCTCAGAATGACAAAGTGACCGACGCTTAAATCGACAA
>DATLHW010000348.1:0-2778 GCA_035539675.1 Burkholderiales bacterium
TTGAGCAATGGCGCCTTGGATCGGGTTTACCGCGTGCGGCATCAAAAAGGGCAGTACATTTGGATACAGGACAGCCTGCGAGTGTTCCGCAACGACGATGGACATACGTTGGATGTGGTCGGCGCCCTGATGGATATCACGGAGCGTAGGGCGGCGGAGGCGGAGCTCCGGCGTCATCGAGATCATTTGCAGGATCTGATCGATGAGCAGACGATTGACCTGATCGCCGCGAAGGAAGCCGCCGAGAACGCGATGCGGGAGGCGAAGCAGGCTGAGGAGCGAACGCGCTATCTGGCGTTCAACGATCCGCTAACCGGCCTACCTAATCGGGTTCTGTTGCTGGAGCGTCTGAATCAGGCGATTGCCCAGGTGAAGCGTCACAACAAGCAATTCGCTTTGCTATTTATCGATCTCGACCGCTTCAAGAATATCAACGATTCTCTAGGGCATTTCGTCGGCGACAAACTGTTGCGGGAAGTGGCCAAGCGTCTCACGACCTGTGTTCGGCAAACCGACACGGTCAGCCGGCAAGGCGGTGACGAGTTCATCATTCTGTTACCGGAAATCGGCAGCGTTGACAGCGCCGTCGAGGTCGCCGAAAAGCTGCTCGCCATCGTCGCCCAGCCCTATCTCATCGACGGCTGCGAGCTAAGCGTCACCCATAGTATCGGCATCAGTATTTTTCCCGATGATGGTGACGATATCGAAGACATCATGCGCAAAGCCGACACCGCCATGTACAAGGCGAAGGAGGCGGGCCGCAATAATTATCAGTTTTATACGCGCGACATGAGCAGTGCGGCGACTGGCCGCATTTCCCTGGAAAACGACTTGCGCCGGGCATTGGAGCGCGAGGAATTCGTTGTTCATTATCAGCCGCAGATTGCGTTGGCGACGGGAAAAATCGTCGGCGTCGAAGCGCTGGTGCGCTGGCAGCATCCTGATCGGGGATTGCTGTATCCCGAGCAGTTCATTGGCATCGCGGAAGACAGCGGCGCCATTGTGCCGTTAGGGAAATGGGTGCTGCGCACCGCATGCCGTCAGAATCGCGCATGGCAGGACGAGGGGCTGGAAGCGTTGCCGGTCGCCGTGAATCTTTCCGCCGTGCAATTACGCCGGCGCGACTTTTTGCAGGAAGTCACCAGCATATTGCGGGAAAGCCGTTTGGACCCGCATTACCTGCAGTTCGAATTGACGGAAAGCGTGCTTATGCATGGCGCCGATACCGCGATTGCATCGTTGGCGGCGCTGAAAAATACGGGCGTTGGACTATCACTCGACGATTTTGGGACCGACTATTCCAGCTTGAGCTACTTGAAGCGGTTTCCGGTCGATACCTTGAAAATTGATCGAACATTTATCAGCGATATCACGACCGACCCGGACGACGCGGCGATCACGCGCGCCATCATCAGCATGGGGCACAGTCTTCGGTTGAACGTGATCGCCGAGGGAGTGGAGACTCTCGAACAATTGGAGTTCCTGCAATCGCTGTCTTGCAATGAGGCGCAGGGAAATTACTTCGCCCGGCCCATGTTGCCGGCAGCGGTGAGGGATTTGTTGCAGCAAGGTTCTGTGCCATGCCCTTTGCCGCATGTGGTGGTGGATGCATCGGGCGGTGTGCGGCCGTCGTAACGCCGGTTGATTTGTTAGAAATTCAAACCACAGTGGGTAGCCCGGATTAGCGCAGCGTAATCCGGGCTACAAGTTCTAATGGGATCAGGTCTTGAGCCGATATCCCGTCTTAAATATCCACGCCACAATCGCCAACGATATTCCCATGAACGCCAAGGTCATGAGAAGGCTGACGCCAACGCTCACATCGGCGGTTTCGTAAAAACTCCAACGAAAGCCGCTGACAAGATAGACCACTGGGTTGAGCAGCGAGACCTTTTGCCAAAACGGCGGCAGCATGTCGATGGAATAAAAACTGCCGCCTAGAAACGTTAGCGGTGTAATTATCAACAGCGGTACGAGTTGTAGCTTTTCGAATCCGTCCGCCCAAATGCCGATGATGAAACCAAGCAGGCTGAACGTCACCGCTGTAAGCACGAGGAACAGGATCATCCAAAATGGGTGGGCGATTCGCAGGGGTACAAACAGGGCCGCTGTCGCAAGAATGATCAAGCCCAGGATGATCGACTTGGTTGCGGCGGCGCCCACATAGCTTATGACGATCTCGAAATAGGAAACCGGCGCCGACAGGAGTTCATATATTGTGCCTGTGAACCTGGGAAAGTAGATGCCGAACGACGCATTGGAAATGCTCTGTGTAAGCAGCGACAACATGATCAGTCCGGGAACGATGAAGGCGCCATAGTTGATCCCCTCAATCTCGGGGATGCGTGAGCCGATGGCGGCGCCGAAAACCACGAAATACAACGATGTGGAAATCACCGGGGAAATAATGCTTTGAACGAGCGTCCGCCAAGTGCGCGCCATCTCGAATTGGTAAATCGCGCGAATTGCGTGAATGTTTATCATTTATCTTTGACCAGGCTGACGAAAATTTCTTCAAGCGACGTTTGCGTCGTTTGAAGATCCTTGAATCCAATCCCTGCTTCGCTAAGGTCTTTGAGCAGAGCAATGATGCCGGTTCGTTCGGCGTGCGCGTCGTAGGTGTAGATCAATTCGTTCCCATCGCTCGATAGAGTCAAGTTGTAGGCGGCGAGTTCGGAGGGAACCAATTCAAGCGCATTTTGTAGTTGAAGCGTTAATTGCTTCTTGCCGAGCTTACGCATGAGTTCGACTTTATTTTCTACCAGAATGATCTCTCCC
>DATLHW010000349.1:0-4202 GCA_035539675.1 Burkholderiales bacterium
CATTCCGCGATAGGCGTGGATCGTCGATTTTCGCCTCAACGGATCGCCAACGTTTTACAAGAGATCGGCGCCGATATCATTGCGCTTCAGGAAGTGCCGTTGGGTGGCCCCCGTGTTTCCGATGTGCTTGCCTACTTGCAAGGCGCGACAGGTTTTTTCGCGGCGCCGGGGCCGACCGTGCGTTTTCCTCAGGGTTTGTATGGCAATGCGGTGCTGAGCAGATTTCCCATCGACAAAATTCGCACCATCGACCTATCGTTTGGCCGGTGCGAACCGCGTGGAGCGTTGGATGCCGACGTGGTCTGTCACGGACATCCGCTGAGAATAGTCGCGGCGCATTTAGGTTTACGCTTTGGCGAAAGGCGATGGCAGATCCGTCGTTTGTTGGAGACGTTCGATACGGATGAAATGCCTGTCGTGCTTATGGGAGACATCAACGAATGGTTGCTGTGGGGCCGGGCTCTGCGTTGGCTTACATCCCATTTTCAGAAAGCGCCTGCGCCGCCTACATTCCCATCGCGACTTCCCGTATTTTCCCTGGATCGAATATGGATACGTCCACACCATCGATTGGTGCAGGTTCGAGCGCACGCCACGCCATTGGCCCGTATCGCTTCCGACCATTTGCCTTTAGTCGCGCATATTGGAAAGTAATGCCGTGAACATGAGCGTTGAGTAGCTGTCGAATCCTCTATGAAAACGATGCTTGGACTGGGTTTTTCTCACGCTGGGGAGTATCCTGAAAGAGTGTTTATGAACTACTATTTTCCCGCTAATTTTTGGAGTTGAATAATGAGACAATTTATTCGGCATCCTGCGGAAATTCCCATAGAAGTTTACATCGGCGATCAGCATAGCCATGCAAAGCGCTATGTGCATAACTTGAGCCTTGGCGGCCTGTCATTTCAATCGGATCGGCCCATCGATAGCGGCATGATCGTAGATGTTCGCATTGATTTTGTGCGGCCAGCCTTTGAAACGAAGGCGCGCGTCGCATGGTGTTGCGAGCATGATGATGGTTATGAACTCGGGGTTGAGTTTCTTAGTCCGGACGATGCTTTTCGGGCGCGTATGGTGGAGCAGGTCTGCCACATAGAAAACTATAAAAACGAGGTGTTTCAGATCGAGGGGCGCGAACTATCCGTCGAAGAAGCCGCGATGGAATGGATCGGTAAATATGCTTCTCAGTTTCCGGAGACGGGACCCGAGCGCACGCAATAAATGTTTTCTAGATCGTTTATTTGCCTCGTCCCGATGATGGGGCGGCGGGCAGTGAAAATCCTTTGCAAGGATCCTCTCGCATAGCCGGGTGGGTAAACCAGACGAAGTCATAGCGTTGAGCGATATTTCTCTCGAAATAGTCGGACGCTTTGTCGCGTTCATTTTCTATTTCGATGAGTCCAATGCTGAGAATTGAAGCGCTTGGCGTACGCATCGCTAAATAAATTGGCGCGCCAATATCTTTGCGGGCATGCTCACGGCCAACCACTGCGACCACATTCGTTGAGTCGACATTCAACAATGCGTCAGCCATGAAGGCGTCTCGCGCACGTTGCGCTAGGGTGAGCTTGGGTAGGAGCCCTGTGGGGACATGGCCGCAGTGACCCATGACGATTTCTTTCTGTAACGCATCCTCCCGCGTCGAATTCCAGGTTGAGTGCAGGGCGAGCTGAGCAACTCGCGTGTCGCCAAGAACCGCTTCCGGTCCTTGCGTCATGATTTCCCTGGCGCTCTTACGAGAAAGGTTCAGAGCCACAATGGGGCGATTAGCTTGCGCCGCAGTGGCGACTAATGGTTCGTACAAGGACCAGTTCCATCCCTTGTGGTTGAATTGGCCGGCTTCGGCTATCGACTCGCTCGATCTATTTGCCGTTAAAAGCGCATGGTTGATCATGCTTTGATGCTCAATATCGAACTGCTCCATGGCGAGGGCTGGATGCTTGCCTTCAGCAAGCAGTACATTCAGTAATTCCCGCTGAATGAAGTGATGACTTTCGTTGTCGTGCGTTTCGCCGATAAATACATAGCGAGTATTGGCGGCATTCTGAAACAGCGTAGCGCGTGATACCGCCTTTTGTTCTCGCGTATCCCAAATCTGATTCACAAGAGGATGGTCGCTCAATGACCTTTTGTGCTCATGCTTGCTATTCAATACTTCGCAAGCATTGATAGTGGGCAAGACCGCAGCCAACAGAAGCGCGGTAAGAAAATTTGGAAATCTAATACGGTGTGTTTGAGTAGCCATTTCAGGGGAGGGGGCTTAATGTCGAATCCGACTGCTCGCCATCCTGCCACAAAACTCTCTTCGATAGGACTTATGCAAAACCATCCCAGCGGCGTCGCTGCTTCGTTGCCGTACAAAAGCTCGTACTGTCTGCGTCCGCCTGCCTTGCTGGGACGATTTGCGTAAGTCCTATTCGACTCGTAGTGGCATGCAATTAGCGCCTCTCGAACTGTGCTTGATAAATCAATTACAGCGATTTCATGAAAGGAGATGCGCGAGGCGTGAAACCTTTACGTCCGAGCGATGAAGCGCTGGAAGTAACGCCGAGTTCCGGTGAGGATATTTGTCCTTAATGCCAGGGCCCAGGAAAGATAAACGGACAAACTTGCGAGGAATGTGACGGTGCGGGGCGTGTTATTGAGGGAATTGGCGGCGGTTGATTTTTGTATCCGCCGCCCTGGAAGCAGGCGCTAAGGTGTTGTTGGCGTCTCGCATTTGGCGACAAACGCTTTCCAATGTTTGCGGTCTTCGGGTGATACCCCCACTTCGTCGGTGCCGGAAACCCACGCCGCCATGCGGCTGCCGCCAGGAAATGTGAAGTAGACGGCTACGCCTAGTCCGTCGCCCAAGGGTTTGTCCGCCAAAACGACGATGCCAGGCCACCGGAGCCGAAGTTCGTTAACCACTCCGCTTTCGCATAGGAATTCGGGTTCGTCGAGCGCTCTGGATGTTTCAGCATCGGCAGGCGTCAGTCGCACTTCTGGGGATACGTGTTGCTTATTAGTGTTTGGGCGGCTTTTTGCGTCTTGCACGCTGTGTGAAATCACACACTCAATATCGTTGTTATCGTTTTTCACAACTTGGCCCTTTCGCGCAAAGTTCGCCCCCTTAAATTAGCGAGGCTTGAGTGCATGCCGTCTCCCACTTATCGCGAGGAGAACTGCTCCCTTTGCCGATTCAAAATGCTTGATGTCGGCAAATCTAATTCAGCATGAGATGTGCCAACTTCACGGCATTTTGTAACTGTCTGATTGGGGAAATTTTTGCGAAATCAATGTGACCAATGTCCCATCGTTGATTTTCATATTTGCGAAAATCACTACGAGGGGGCATGCAATTGTGAGAGGCGGAGATGTTGCCTGTGTGATCTATTTCACAGAGCCGTTCAGGCTCCGCTGGCTTGTAGTCGAGCGAGGAATGTCCGAATTCTTGCGGCGTTAACGCCCATGTCGCTTAAACCGACTCGGGACATGGAGCGAACATCGAGTTGGCTGCCATGGTCAGCGATCTTGACGCGAATTACGACGTCATCCTTGAAACCGTATAAGAGAGTCGTGTCCGTCGCTTCCATGCGGCCTTCATTTCGCGCAATGGCGACAATTTCCCACTTCATGTCTTGCGCCACGGCCACTGCGTTGTTGAACAACTGATCCGCAGGGAGTCGAGATTGAAAGGGGAGAATTTCGGGATACGCCTGCTTCTGCTGCAGGGCTACTTCGGCGTGATAGGCGAGGCCATTAGGAGCGCGTGTGCGAATCTCCGCAAGTGCGATAAAGGTAGGAGGGCTCTCCGTGTCAGTTGAAATGTCGTGAATGTGAGGCGCTGCGCGTGACTTAATTACCTGAGCGATCGGCAGTCCCGCAAATCCGAGACTTAGACCGATGCTCACTAATGCCAATATGACGGCTCTTTTATCAGTGCGCGCTTTTGCTTTAAGCAAAGCTATTGCTGAAATAATCAGCGCGACAATTGCCAGGGCCACGCCGCCGGTAACCAAATAAAGTAGCGCTACCCGGACATTCCACCACCCAAAGCGATAACCGATCGGAGACAGCGCCAAAGCGGTGGCGCTTGCAATGGCCAGCCAGAAGCCCAGTGGGGCAAGCGGTAATATTCGGCGAGTCATGATTTCTTCTGCCTTCTGTTGGCGAGCTTTTGACAAACAGTTACCTACAGACTATACAAAATAATCATGAGC
>DATLHW010000350.1:0-6274 GCA_035539675.1 Burkholderiales bacterium
ACATAGTCCTCGGCGCCCAGCAACTCCTCGCAAAACACGCACCGATGCGCCGGACCCGCTTTCCTCAACCGGATTACAGCCAAATAATTTAGGCAAACAACGACATCTTCACCCATTCGATAATTGGCGGAAGCCAATAGCGGCGTTATCGAACTCTCGTTTTCGATGAAGATAAGTTTCATGATCCAGTGAAATGAAGGTCGTTCGAAGTTGCATTGACCAAAGAAGTCATGACGCGATCAAATGGGTCTGAATACAATTGGAGGTCAAGCGCGCTCGGCATCTGTTCACATTGACTCAACAGAAGCGCCAATGCATCGAGGGAAGCGCAATGCTTAATCTCGCGATGCGGCAAATCGCAGGAAAGACCGTGGGGCGCATAGGCAATCACAGGCCGGCCTAATGCAGCCGCAACCAGCAGCGCCATCGATGACACGCCGACGACGACATCGGCTGCGGCAATGTCATCCTTTAGCGGGCAATCGACCGCGTCGTGTAATTTGATTTGAATGGGATGTTTCGATTCGAGGAGAGCTGCGTATCGGGATGCGGGCTGGGAGGGATGGCTACGAACAACCAAGGACGCGCTCAAATCCAATCGACTCAGGACTTGGGCTATTTCTTCCGCCACCGTCAGCTCAGAAACACCCGCCACCCGGTTCGTCTCTCCGGCGAACTGTATATTCAACGGCTCGGCGACAAACAGCACACGCAGCGAATCGGTCGAACGACGAACGTCTATTGGGTCTTGGAGCGCATTACCGAGAAACCCCGCAAGGTAGGGGTTTTCAACGGGAACCAGTCGCCCCCGAGGAAATCCATCGTCGCACGCCTGAGCATACGCATAACGATCACCGACCAGGACCGCATCGGGCAAGTTCTGTAGCCAATCACCAGGAAACCCAAAACGTTGGCGATAATTAACCCAATGATCAAGAACGCTTGCAACGGGGGTTTTCAACTTCCGAGCCACATGAATCGCCTTGCGCTCCAACAACGTCTGCCAACCTGTTCCGGTAAGAACAGCCTTTGGCTTCGCGGTTGCCAGCACACTCACCAACTCCTCTTCGTCATCTGGGGGTACTTGTGTGACCCGCTCGAAACCTGCTGCGGTAAAAATCGACACGGCAGGACCCGCCGCGACGGGGAGCCAATCGAATGCATCGCGATGCCGAGTCATCAGCGCGGCGATTACATTGGCGCCTCCAGCGTCATGCGCGACAACAGCCAATGGCTGCTTGATTTGCGCGCTCTCCGGAGCGCCTGACGAGATCATAAGCTCAGAGTGGGGACGTAGCGTCGGCGTCCGCTTCCACAGCAATTCGCGAGGCTACGCGGGCAGTATCGATCAGCCCTCTTCTCCGGAGCTCCTCGACAAATCGCAACAGCTTGTAGTCACTGTAACGACGCGAAAGAATCTGCGCGCCGAAGGGAAGGCCCAAGGGAGAATGAAAAACCGGCAAGTTGATCACTGGCGCGCCGCATAGCGTCCAGATAAGACAGGAATCGGGAATATCCGAAGCCGCCCACTTGGGCGCCGCGCCTGCCGTCGATAACGTCAGAATCACATCGAAGTTAGCGAGCAAATCATCCAACTCATGCGACAACTTGTTTTGCTCGTCCAGCGCCTGCTGATATTGCTCGGATGATATTGTCTGGCCGCCCCGGATCATGTCGTTGAGCACACCGCTAATCAACTGATGCTGCGCAAACTCCTCTTTGAAATAATAGGCGAGGGTCTTGTTATAAATTGTTTCGTGAATGACGTGAGCGCGATTAAAGGAGGAAGGCATTGCAAGCGGAATGACCTCTATATCCGGGCCAGCCACCGCACGTGCGAAATTTTGAATTTGCTCGCGAGCATGGTTGCTGGCTTCATTCCAGACCCACAAACTGTCCGTCACCAAACCTACCCGCCACGGACGGCCCGTGACTTCCTGTCTGGCCGGATCCGAAAATCGCTCATGGGCAATGGGGAAATCGCGGCCATGCACTCGGACAACATCGAACAACAGTTGGAGATCCTCAGGGGCGCGTGAAAACAAGCCCACCTGATCCAAGGTGTCGGTCGTCTTCAACATGCCCGTGCGGGGAATAAGGCCGAATGAAGGCTTAAATCCATACACGCCGCAGTAGCTGGCTGGTCTGATGATCGAGCCGGCCGTCTGCGTTCCCATCGCCAACGGAACCATGGCGCAAGCCACCGCCGCCGCTGAACCGCTGGACGATGTCCCCGGCGAATAATCGGGGTGATAGGGATTAACCGTCTTACCGGGCGTATGGACAGCGAATTCCGCCGTCACGGTTTTACCCGGGATTACGGCGTTTGCCTGACGCAATGAATGGACAACGCGCGCGTCATTGCCTGGCGTGTGTCCGTCAAACAGAGGACTGCCCATGCACGCCGTAAAATCGCGCGTATTGAAAATATCCTTGACGCCAATTGGGATGCCTTCCAGCGCGCGAGGCGGCTCCCCCTTGATCCGACGCGCGTCGATTGCCCGCGCCTGACTTAACGCATATTCGCCGTCGTACACCACCCACGCATGACATGAGGCATCGGTTTCCGCAACCCGGGCATTCCAGGCTTTAACGAATTCTTCAGCGGACACATCCCCGCTTTTTATGCGCTTCAGCGCCTCCTGTGCCGATGACAGGGCAAGAAGCTCTTTCATAATTTTCAAAATCTCCCAAGCCTTATGGCAAATCCTTAGCCTTGCCTTGACGCAAAGACTTCAGTGTACGAATCACTTCCTCTTCCGGAATGCCGGTGATTTGGACATACATATCCATCGCGCCGGGTCGTTCCTGATCATGCTTTTTGGCCAACTCAAAGCCCTCTTCGCGAGTTAACAGACCGGCTCTCACATCCTGGCTGGCGTGGTCAGTACCTCGGCCGAAACCTCGTTTGACGAACTTCATGTAGTCGTGAACGCCGGCCATTTTGCACTCGACGCTCTTGTATCCCTTATACGTCCCTTCCACCTTGTCTTCACGCCACTGGTAGTTATCGCGCACAAACTCCATCTGACGTTCGTCATCCCAAAAGATGTAATCGCCGAGATGAATGCCGACCACACCCACGCGCTCGATGTCTTCCACCGAGGGGAGTTCAAAAGGATGGAGGTCTTTCGCCGAAAGCTCGTCGGACACCATTTCGTCCGCATATTTCTTGGCGGATACCTTGGTGAAATAATCGCGATCAAAACGGATGACCGGATCACGATAGGTGGCCCGCCCCGAGTCTTCCGCGATCGATTCGCCCCAGATCAGGAGAGGTATGTTGAATCGAACGGCCACCTGCAAAGGAAACGCGCCCACGCCCGAATGGCAATGCCAGCAAGAATCGCCAATGTGATAGAGCGACGACTTCGCGAGTCGGTTAACGAGAGAACGATTCGGCGTGAACATGACATGATCCACGTTAAATTGCTCCAACGCATTCTGCAGGTTGTATTTACCTGTTTCGGTGTACCAATTGTGATTAAACGTTACCGCCAGCGGCTTCATGCCATAGATCTGGGTAAGCACATAAAGTTGGAATGTGCTGTCCTTGCCGCCGCTAATCGGCACGATGCAGTCATAATTGGTTCCGGATCGGCTGCGGTAGGACTCCAGCAGGTCGCGTAACGACTTCTCACGCTCAACCCAATTAATGCGAATCTTCTGCTCGCCCGCTTGGCAGGCTTGGCAAATCCCCATCTCGTCGAACTTCACGCCCTCATTGGTCTCCGGCATGCAACAGCGCACGCAATAACGCAGGTTCGGATACAACGGTTTGCCATAATCATTCATATATCACCTTGCCAAATCTTGGCTTAGTTTTTCAAATTCTTGTCTAAGTACGCCAAACTCCACCAGATCGACATAGCGTCCGTGCTTGTAAATCGCTTCCCGGCGAACGCCTTCCTGCTGCATGCCTAGCCGAACCGCCAGTCGTTGCATGCCCATATTGTCGGCGGATGTACCGCAATACACTCGATTCAGGTTAAGCCTTTCGAAGGCGTAGCGCACGAGGACCAGCCCCGCTTCGGCGCCGACGCCTCGCTTCCAGTAGTCTCTCTCCCCGACCAGGATCGCAAAATTGGCGCTGCGAGCAATCCAGTCAATATCCAGGAGCGCGATGTTTCCTATGTGCAAGTCGTCAGCGCGCGAAACAATGGCCAACACCACCGCGTCCCTGGTTTCCTGCGCCCACTTCACATACTCACGCATCCGAGAATCTGTATTCGGAAAAATTGCATGAGAATTGTATCGGCAAACCTCGTCATCATTAAGCCAACCGAGATATCGGGGACCGATGTCCTCTTCACACAACGGTCGAAGATATACGTTCTCGGCGCCTAGAAATTCTCGATTCATATTCGTCACTCCCGCTCTTCAGGTCCGTCAGCCCGACTCGCCAAACCAAGCTCTGTAACCAGCACTTTTATATACTGTGCCCTGCTCCATTGCGGATAAGGCTGTCGAAGGCTCTGTTTCAACGATACCTCTCAAGATCAGCCGCCATCGCCACTGCAATTAAATCGTTGCCTTGCGCATTGACATGGCCAATATCAACATAAATATGTTCTGACTTCCCCAAAAATACTTTCTGTGAAAGATCTGTAACATGTATGTCTGCCCCATTATGCTCCTCCCCTAATTGGCGAATGCCTTGCCTTGCCTTCTCATAAAAAACCTTTCTAACAGCAAAGTAAGATGAGGGCACATTCGCATGTATCTTCTGCTCCTCGTTGGAGGGTACCTTTCCGTCCACATCCATTAGTGGTTGCAAAAATATAGCCAATTTAAATTTATGTGCTTTTGCGGCGGCAATCATCAACTCAAGATTTCTTATATAAAGTTCAGCTGATGCCACTACTTCGCTGGACTCAGGATCCTTGGTCAAACTAGCAAAAAGTGCTTGGATCTCCTCATCTCGTATATTGGCCTTGACATAGTTACGGTTGGCGGACGGGACAGCAAAGCGACCAGCCCATTCAAGCACGAGGTCGACAGTGGCAACGCGGCGCAAGCGACTTAACATCAACCTTGCAAACTCTGAAGTAACATCCCTCCTGTTCTCAAAATAATCGGCAACAATAGTCTCCATTTTGTAGTGCTCTCTAGTCTTAAGAGCGCCAAATTCGTTACCGTAAGTATGGAGCAACCCAGGCACATAGTGCTGATCATTCCAACCATTGTAAGCAATGACCAGATCTGGCGAATAAGCATATAAGTCGGTGATCAGATACAGCAGTTCTTGGCCCGAAGAATATCCACCCACACCAGCATTGATTACCTCAATTTTTTTATCCTTTTGAATTTGTAGCTTGAGTAACTGTTGCTTCAACTTTGCCGGTAAATTGTCCTTGGGCAAGCGCACTCCTTGACCATAGACAGTGGATCCACCAATAACGATTATGCGATACGTGTCTACGGGTTTCTTTTTTTGATAGTAGAACTCGTGCTCGCCTATTGACATGAAGCCTTGTGAATTGCTGGCGTAATAGTCCGTACCGTAATTCGTATAAGAAATGGCAGGGGCATTTTTCCAGCCGCGCAGAGGATCTAGTAAAAATACCTTGTGCCAAAGCTTTGAATCAGCATTCAGATTACCAAGAAATACGCTCGGAAACTCCACCTTGCTCTGCTTATCCGCTTTCTTCTCAGCAACTAGCCACGACACTGCTATATATTCACTGAGGCTTCGTTTTAAACCGACAGCAAAATAGAGGAGAGATGCGCCCTCGATCAATGCAAGGATAACGGCAAGAATTGCAAACTTGTGAAATATGTTCAATCGAGAGAAAAAGTTTTCGAACCGGTTTTGTGGCCGCATGAATCAACCCAATAAATAGTTAGTCCATCCTGGACTCCTCACCATGATTACTTGGATGAGAGAATCAGTCATCAACACCACGAACGTCATGGCTACAAGCATCCATAGAACGGCCCTCACATTAGTCAAGATCAAAAGCATTCCGATAATCCTTTCGCAACGCAAGGTCTTGACTCTCTTTTCGCAGGTAGCAATCACCAACAGCAAGGACTTCGATATCCGTCCCCATGAAGCAGCGAAAGGCATCTTCTGGCGAACTCACGATAGGTTCACCGCGAATGTTGAAGCTGGTGTTAGCTATGACAGGGCAGCCAGTAAGTCGCTTGAATTCGGAAATGAGTGCGTGATAGCGAGGATTTAAATCCGCATGTACGGTCTGAATGCGCGCCGAGTAATCCACATGAGTCACAGCGGGAATCTCAGAGCGCGAGACATTTAGCTTTGTAATGC
>DATLHW010000351.1:0-9481 GCA_035539675.1 Burkholderiales bacterium
GCGGGGTTATGTCCACCCACGCGCAAACCGGAAAGCCGATCACGGATATTGGCTATGCAAAGGCGACTTTCGCCGGCGGATGTTTTTGGTGCATGGAGCCTCCTTTCGACAAACTCGACGGCGTCATTTCCACGACATCAGGATTTATCGGCGGGATTAACAAGAATCCGACATATAAGGACGTCACGACAGGTCGTACTGGTCATGCGGAAGCAGTTCAGATTGTGTTCGACCCTAAACGCGTGAGCTACGAAAAACTATTGGATGTGTTCTGGCATAACATCGATCCCACGGTGAAGGATCGACAGTTTTGCGATGTCGGTAACCAGTATCGCACCGGCGTTTTTTATCACAGTGAGGACCAGAAGCAACTTGCGGAGGCATCCAAAGCGCAGTTGCAAAAGACCAAGCCGTTCAAGGGCGAGATCGTAACCGAGGTCACTCCCGCAACCGAGTTTCATCCGGCGGAGAGGTATCACCAGGACTACTACACCAAAAATCCGCTGCGGTATAAGTTTTATCGAAGCGGCTGCGGGCGCGATGCGCGGCTTTCGGAGCTTTGGGGTGCTCAAGCGGGAAAGTAACTATGGACATGAAAAAGGTCAACGCCGGTAACTTACGCGCCATTGGGTACGATGAACGAGCGCGTTTGCTGCAAGTGGAAACGACAGCGGGTGTATTTCAATACACTGGCGTTACGCCGGAAATCTATCGCCGCTTGGCGAGTTCCGGTTCGATGTGGAGTTATTTCCGCGATAACATCGAAGAAGAATTTACATCAAAGCGGTTGCGTTAAATATATGACGCCGATTATTCGGATTTTCGTTCTGCTCGTTTGCTGCGTGGGAATGCTGGCTTCCTGTTCCCGTACGCCACGGCTCAGTCCCCTCGCAAGCGACGCCGTCATCCTCGCGTTCGGCGACAGCTTGACCTACGGTACCGGCGCGACGGCGGAAGAAAGCTACCCGGCCATTCTGGAAAATCTTATCAACCGTAAGGTCGTGCGAGCAGGCGTTCCAGGCGAGTTATCGAGCGAAGGGCTCGCCAGGTTGCCAGAGGCGCTCGAGACATTGCGTCCGCAGCTTCTTATCCTTTGCCACGGCGGAAACGACTTGCTGCGGCGGACAGGCGAGGCGGCTGCCGAGGCGAACATCCGGGCGATGATTCAATTGGCGAAAGAGCGTGGCGTTGGCGTCGTTCTGATTGCGGTTCCCAGGCCGGGGCTGCGTCTTTCGCCACCGGATTACTACGAGAGCCTCGCGCAAGCAGTACATGCGCCTGTCGAGGCCGATGTGCTGTCGACGATTCTAGGCGACAACAGCTTGAAGGCTGATATGGCGCATCCCAATGCGCAGGGTTACCGGAAACTTGCAGAGGCGGTAGCGAGCTTGCTTAAGAAAGCTGGAGCCGTGTGAATAAGGCTTCAGGATATCTTCCTTTGTGAATTCAAAGAGCTACTGAGCGTTGTTTGTGGACGCACGCGCGGTCAGCATACCCACTGGAATTATCGTGACCTAGAGCGGTTTGCAGCTGCGTACGGGAGTCAAGGTTGGGCCGAGAAGCGGAGACGTACAAATGGTACGTTGAGCATCGCAGGTCCAAGATTGGCCCCGTACGCCGTTGCAAACTGCTCTAGGCGGTCTGTTAATGCAAATGTCGTCTGCTTAACGGGGATACGAGATCGCTTGAAGCAAAGTCGTCGACGTTATTGCCCATGCCGCGTTTTTCCCAGTCTTTCGCGAATAAATTATTCACCAACGATACGACCTCATTGATTGCCGAATCGTCGAAGTGACGGGTGAGCAGGTCCGAGACGTCTTCCGCCATGCGACGGCGTTGGGCCTCATGAATCGCCGCGGGCGTTGGGCCGACGAAGATGATGTTCATCTCGTCATCGCTGTCATCGTCGTCGTAGTAACTGATCTCGACTTCAGCGGCTACTTCGGAGAGTGGACATAGGGCGCGGATCGCCGGCTCGACGCGGTTTTCGAAACTGCGTCCGACATCGCCGCTCCAGCAAATATCCAGAATTCGTCCGCGCGGATCGAAAACGATGCCGGGTTCGTCGAGGTGAATGCTCTTCGCATCGGAAATGGATTCTAAATCAAGGTATTCAAGCCAGGGGTGCAGCGCTTCGTTGATGTCGGCAATGCGCACATCGGGGCGCAAATGAATGGTGCCGTGAACGTGGACTTCGATGCGCATAATAGGACTCCTGAAAAAACAATCCGTGTACGGATGACTAATTGCGCTAGAAACAGTCTTCGAACCTATTCAACATCTTACTGCCAGGGATTGGCTTGAGGCTCCACTTGCTGCAGATATTAAACAGGTTCTTGGAGGCCACCCGCAAATTTATCGCGCGGCGCGTTAGCGCCTAGCCGCGACATTTTTCTGATGACTTCCAAAGAGTGAGGTTTGAAGCATTTTACCCGATTGTCAGCAGGGGCGGGCGCCGGGGGGCGGTTGAGGAATTCGTTCAAAACCAAAGTAACTTGGCTCCTCCTCGTATACAACAAAATCGATGGGAAGCAGCTTTTCATTCCATTGTAGACGGGATGACCTCCCAATTTGGCTGCCAGCGCGTAAAAGCGTTTCGATGGCGTCGTCGCTTAATGGATTTCCCTTGCTATCGACGATGAGTTCCGCCAGCGTGGCGAGACTTTGCGCCTCCACGCTGCCAATCCCGCACTCGCAGTCGATTATTAATCCTCCAGCGTCGTCAATCCAGCAGCGGGACGGCTGTTCGACGGATACGCCAGTATGGCTTTGCGCTGCGAGCGATCCGTCGACGCTACGCCAAACGTGATAAACGTAGGGCATATATTCCAACTCGACAAACACTCGTTGCGGACCGTTTTGAAAGCACCAATGCCCTTGTTCGGTCCGTACATAGTTACGGCCGATAAACGCGGTGATGGTCGGATTCGTGATCGGTTCGCCCTTGATTAACCAGCGGCCGCGCCGGTCGAGCTTGAGCCAGCCGTAAACCGACGGTACATTGGGCCATCGCGTCATTGCTTGCAGAACAATGTCATCCATGGACCTAGTCTCAACTTTTATGATCACCCAGTTTTAAGGATAACCCCCGTTATGCTGGATTCCAAAGAATTCGAAGTTCGAGAAATCAGTTGGGAAGAGGGCAGCCTTGAGCTTGCCGCCGTCCGCCGCCACGTATTCATGATCGAACAAAACGTGCCCGAAGATCTGGAGTGGGACGGTGTGGACCCACAGTGTCGCCATGTCATCGCCCGTGATTTAAGCGGTTGCCCCATCGGCGTCGGTAGACTCCTACCCGATGGCCATATCGGTCGCATGGCCGTGTTGAAGCCCTGGCGGGGAAAGGGAGTGGGCGCTGCACTGCTGGAAAGGCTCATTGGCATGGCCCGGGGCGAGGGGCGTCAATCGGTTGTCCTGAGCGCACAGACCCATGCGACACCCTTCTACGCGAAGTTTGGGTTCAAGCAAGAGGGTGAGGAATTCATGGATGCGGGTATTCCCCATCAAGCGATGCGTCTTGAGCTGACTTTGAAATAGGTTCGGTAACTTTGCAACATGGCGGCCTGAAATCCGCGCCGCTAAGGGACATTCGATTCTCCGAAAATCTCAATAAATTGATTATGTTAATGTCGGATAACTGTCGCCAATTGGCGACAGTTATCCGCGTTGACAGCGCTGGAAGTCGCGCAGATACTTTGTCATAAAATTGCAGCGGGATTAGAACGGATTTTGCCTTTAAGAGGCGGCGGCTTTTAAGTGGAGCCCGTTCGATGTCGGTCCGTTAAAAGCGCCACGCGAGGGAGCGCGAATATGGAAAATTACGGAGAAGCTTATAAGCGGGAGCTCGAACGAGCCCGAGGCGAGTCGAAAGACATCAAGCGCGTCTTGAAGTCGACCTTCGACGTGCACAAGACCCTTGAAAGGTTCGACCGAATCATCGCGGATTTGCAAAACGTCAACGCGCCTATTGTTTGCAAATCCCTAGCTCAAATAGCGCCCTCCACCTACACCGCCACCATGACCATTGGCGCGATCGACTTCGAAATCGTGTTCTTCAATGACTCCATCAAAGTGTTTTGGCGAGGACGCGATAAAACGCCGATGATCTACGATGCGTTGTCCGCATCGCGCTTGAACGCCTTGGCGCGG
This sequence comes from Burkholderiales bacterium, assembly GCA_035539675.1. Classification (GTDB taxonomy): domain Bacteria; phylum Pseudomonadota; class Gammaproteobacteria; order Burkholderiales; family DATLHW01; genus DATLHW01. Next base: position 4,150 of record DATLHW010000351.1, read on the forward strand.
ACTATTATCGAGCGGGCAGTGGCGTCCACCTTGGAGGCCGATTCAAAACCGGCGCGAGGGTTTGGTTCAAAGGTGGTCAAATTTCCGCAGGTTTGATAAGACTTACGCAGGATCGCCCCGGCAAGGCGGCGCAACGCCGCTGGAGCGATTCTGCGTGGGTCCTATTTGATTTTGTATTCGCCCGCTCGCAGCAAGCTTCTCGCTAGGGCGCTGCTTCGTTTAACACCAGCCAGTAAAGCCCCAGTTGCTTCGCCGCATCCATGAATTGCGTGAAGTCGACCGGTTTGCGAATATAGCTGTTGGCCCCAAGGTTGTAGCTTTCCACAATATCCTGCTGCTCTTTCGACGAAGTAAGAACCACTACCGGAATCCGCTTGGTGCGTTCGTGTTCCCTCAATCGCTTAAGCACTTCTAGACCATCGATTTTCGGGAGCTTTAAATCCAGCAGGACAACCGTGGGCATGATGCTCATGTCTCGTCCCGCGTGAGGCCCCGTGCCAAATAAATAATCAAGCGCCTCCACTCCGTCCCGAGCGACGACGACATCGTTGGCGATATGGCTTTTGCGGAAGGCGATGAGGGTTAATTCTTCATCGTCCGGGTTATCTTCCACAAGCAGAATAATCTTGGTCATGCGGTTTTTCTCCATGCGGATAAGGTGAAATAAAACGTGGCGCCCTCGTTCAACTTGGCTTCCGCCCAGACCTGTCCGCCATGGCGACGGATAATGCGCTGAACGTTCGCCAATCCGACGCCGGTGCCTTCAAACTCCGTGACGGAGTGCAGTCGTTGGAATGCGCCAAATAGTTTGTCGGCGTATTTCATATCGAATCCTGTTCCATTGTCACGAACAAAGTACGTGACTTTATCGGCGATGATGGCGCTTCCTACTTCAATGCGAGGATCGGATTGCTTGCCTGTGAATTTCCAGGCGTTGCCGATCAGGTTTTCCAGCACGGCCCGCATAAGGATGGGGTCTCCCTTGATGATCATGTCGGGGGCGATGGAAATCGTGACTTTGCGGTCCGGCGCAGAGTCCTGCAATTCGCTGGCGATCGCGTTTGCAAGGTCGGTCAGATTCACGGTGGTGGGGTTCATTTCGCTACGTGCGGTTCGCGAGAGTTTCAACAGGTCATCGATTAGATGCCCCATTCGTTGCGTTGCCGCACGCACGCGTTGCAAATAGTTTAGTCCCTGCGCATCAAGTTTCTCAGCGTAATTTTCTTGCAAGATCATGGCGAAGCCGTCGATGCCTCGCAGCGGCGCCCGCAAGTCGTGAGAAACCGAGTAGCAAAAGGATTCCAATTCCTTGTTGGCTGATTCGAGTTCCGTTGTTCGCTCAGCGACGCGCTCTTCAAGTGTCTCGTTCAACGCCGCTACGACGTCTCGTATCGCCTTGTGTTCCGTGATTTCCAGCTGTAGCGCTTTGTTAGCCGCTTGTAACGCCGTCTCCCGTTGTTGAATGTGCGCCAACATCTGATTGAATGCGTCGACCAGAACGCCAACCTCGTCGCTCGTATGCTTCACGGCGCGATGGGAATAATCCTGATGGTCAATGACGCGCCGAGCGATGTCGGTAACTTCCAGAAGCGGTTTCGACACCAGCGTTCGCAGTCGAGCCGATAACAGCAGCGCGGCTAGCAGCGAACTTGCAAGCAGAAAGAGAACCAGTCCGGCGTAACGCAAGAGACGTTTATTGAGCCCCAGGTTTTCACGTAAATGCACCGTACCAATAATCTCTTCACCTTGCATGACCCTGCGAAATAACAGTAAGTCGTCATTCTCGATCCGATATCCATCGGCTTCCGCGGGCGTCAGCTTGACGTCGTCGTCCTGGGATCTTCGATAGGTCGCGAATGTCCTGCCCGCGTTGTCATAAATAACCGCCGAGGCGATAGAGGGTCTGGCGCTAAGCGTGGACAGGTATTCTTGAGCGGCTTTCGCATCGTTGAAGACCAACGCCGCGTTGCTAATGGCGCCAAGCATTGTCGCTTGCGTGGACAAATCGTCCAGTCTCTGGCGCTTGTAGGTCAATGAATCGTAGCTGACGATTGCAAGTCCGGCGATCACCAGCGCCATGCTGCTCGTCAGCATCATCAGCCAGAGCAGTTTGGCTCGGATCGAAAGATTGGCGAACCAGGATCCTTTAATCATATTAGTCATCGTTTTTCGTTGCGCACGATTATCGCGACGGACAGCAATTTCGAGCTGACCTTCAAGCTTGCGCGGAGGGCTGCGGCGGGATCTATTTCAAAACGGACCTTGTTATCCAGCACAGTGAAATTAACGATGCCAGCGGCCTCCTTGGACTCATCGCTGACGGTGAGGACGCTTTTGCCGTTCAAGCTCGTTTGAATCTGTTCCAGCCGTTCCGCCTTGTTTGCGCCAATGTAGAGAATATGGGCCGCCTTGGCGTCGTCGAGAATCTTGTAACGTTTGACGATTACCTGTCTTCCTTGCACCGTGCGGCTCTGGACCATTTCATCCAATTCGGGGCCGAATGGGTCTTCGCCGAGGATGCCAATGATAAAAGGGGAGCCGGCCTCGGGAAACGAATGCGTCGGCCACTCGATGAAGTCGCCGAACTTGAACAAGTAGGCGCCTTTAACCGGGTACTCAAGAGGCCGATCGGCCATGGCCGTGGCGATGCTCACGGTCGCCGTGGCGATGAACAGCATCAATACGGTCGATAACCGTAGGCAGCGGATGAGTAGAGCTTTGCTGGCGAGATTTAAAATCGCCATGTCGCTCTAACCATCACGTTGCGCTCTATCTCGCTGCGGTTAGGCGCGGATCCAAACTCCGGGTGTTGCTTATCCAGCAAGTTTTGGCCAATAAGCGCGACTTCAAGTTCCTTTGTCGCTTTCCATCCAAGGCGTAGGTCCAGCGTCGTGTAGGCGGGAACAGACGGGTTGGGTAGGGCGCTTACATATCTCAATGTTCCATCGAGCGCGAGGGTGGGTGTTATGTCCATGGATGAGCGAAGCGTGATCCGATGTTTGGCGTCGTTCCCCGAAGGTCTTACGCCGTTGGGGTCACGGCTGTTGGATGAAAGTCGAAGGTCCTTCTCAAGATAGGCGTAGCCAGCTTTGATCCGCCACCATTTGGTCACCTCAAGATCCCCCCACAATTCGGCCCCGTAGGTGCTTCCTTCCATCTCATTACCGATGACGAAGGCGCCGCTGGGTTGCGGTTCAAGACTTCGTAGATGGTCATAAACGTTATAGAAGGTGGAGATCGAGAGGGACGCTCGCGCATGCGCCTGAATTCGATAGCCGAGCTCATAAGCAAGTAGCGTTTCCGATCTGAAATCGGCGCCTCCTGCTAACAGGAACGGCGGTGACCCGGGAGAGAAGAGCTGACGGTCTATGCGGGAAGGCGTACGCACCGCTCGGGATATCGCTCCCCAAAGCAGTTGCCGGTCCTTCATCTTCCAGGCGACTCTGGCGCTGGGTTGGATTTCCAGTCCGGTATAGTCGTTTCGCTCGAATTTGGAGCCCAACGTCAGATCCAGGCGTTCTGGAATGAGCGTAATGCTGTCTTGCAGGAATAGGTTGGCGAGGTTGAGTCGGACGTGGGTCGGTAAAAACGCCAGAGTGGCGCTGTTGGTGACGTGATCGCTGGAAGACCGATAGCCGCCGCCCCAGACGATTTCGTGTCGCTTGGCGGGCTTGAAGCGATGTTGGAGTTCGATATCGGTGGTGTTTCTTATCTCTTTGAACGTCCCCGGATAATCGCGTTCGGTATGGTCGTGATACACCTGTAATTGCACATTGGAATCGGCGCCCAGGCTGCGGCTCCATCGTCCCAGCAGGTTCGCTCCCGCGACGGTTTTGTCGTCAACGGCGGCTTGGTCGGTTTCACCTTTGTAGGCGTCGCCTTGCACAGTAAACGTATCGGCGGCTTTGTCCCAATCAAGGCGAAAGCCGATTTGGCCCTTTCGAGAGGCGTCCGGAACGTCAGCGCCGTTTGCTCGTACCGTGCTGTCCTGGTCGAGGTATTTCCCATGGATGCGATAAGAGGCGGTATCCGACAACTCGCCGCCGTGGCGAAAGCTGACGTGCGCTCGTGTTTCACTTCCCGCTGCGCCGAGAACTACGGTGTCTTTTGTCTCGTGTGCGCTGCGGGTGACAATGTTGATCACTCCATTAACCGCATTGGAGCCCCATAAAGCGCCGCCGGGCCCGCTGATGACTTCGATGCGATCGATGTCTTCCATCAACACGTCTTGCACGTCCCAAAATACACCGGAGTAGAGCGGCGTATAGACGCTACGTCCATCGATCAGCACCAAGAGCTGATTGGATGTCGCAGTGTTGAATCCGCGTGCGTTGATCGCATATTGAGTTGCATCGACGCGCGCCACTTGAAGATTGGGCGCCAGACGCAGCGCTTCGGGAATGGTTACAACGCCAGAGCGGAGAATGTCGTCCCGGGTGATAACAAAAATCGCTGCCGCCGCATCGGAAAGTCGTTCCGGCGTTCTCCGCACCGAGGTGATTTCAATGTTGCCGAGTTCTTCAAGGCTAAGCTCGGCGAGCGTCACGGGACCTCGTCTGTGCGAGGTATTTTCCGCTGCCCACGTTGGTATCGCTGATAGGCAGGCGAGACATGCCAAAACAATATTTCCGCCCCGTCCCCGATAGATGGAAGTCATAGCGCTCACTTGTCACGTTATAGACATGAACTCCTTCCCCCATTTGATTTCTACGTTCGCCGCTACGGACTGAGCGGTCATTGGTGATTTATTTTTTTTGGAGTCGTTTGGAGCGGTGAGGCGGAACGGCTGGTTACTTGCTTGGTCTCTCCCGAAGACCTGGCGCCTATTTATTCGAAAGGTGCGCTGCTGCATCCCATCATATAGTTAGCTTATAGGCAGTTAATGTCAAGATGTGAGGCGCGGAAACGCGTGGCTGCATTTGCTGAATGTCTCGCGTAGTACGAAATGGAAAAGACGCCCGCCTTTTACGCCTTATCGACGCCTTCGTACGGCAGCTGATTAAGATGGACTTTTGGCCCATCCAGACTCTTGAAACGAACCTCATGATCGCGCGCGCTCTCGATTTGTATCACCGCAAGCGCATCGAATCCGCCATTGGGAGAGGGCGCCGCATTGACGATCATTCCTGACGCTTGTCCTTCAAGATCGGCGCTGAATAACTCGTCTCCTGGGCAAACGGCGTCCGCCGCGATATTGACCAGATACATCCGCCGCTTCAATTTACCCAGATACTGCATGCGGGCGACAATCTCCTGGCCGGGATAGCAGCCCTTTTGGAAACTCACGCCGTCAATTAGATCCATGTTCGTCATTTGCGGTACGAATTGTTCT
>DATLHW010000352.1:0-3341 GCA_035539675.1 Burkholderiales bacterium
CGAGCAGCGGCGAGACTTCGGTCACGACGTGCTTCCGCGCCTGATCGAAAGCCGGCGATTGCTCGCCTATAACTTCGCCACCAATCGCATTCCAGGAATCAAGTCCTATGAAGAGCCGGGCTATTGGCGGGATCTCGGCACAATTGAAGCGTATTTTGACGCGCATCAGGACATTCTTGGTCTGGCGCCACGCTTCGAGCTTTTCAATGAAGCTTGGCCAATTATCTCCAGCAACTATCAGGGCCCGCCTACCAAGATTATTCATGGCGACATAGATAACAGCGTCCTTGGCGGGGGAACAATTGTTAAGAACGCGACATTGCGCAATTCCATCATTCGGCGGCAAGTCACTTTGGAAGAGGACGTCGAGTTGGATGAGTGCATCGTGATGGATTACGTCACGATAAAGCGTGGCGCGCGGTTGCGTAAGACGATTGTTGGTTTATACAACACGATCGACGCCGACGAGAAAATTGGTTACGACTTAGAGGGGGATGCTGCGCGTTTTACCGTGACGCCGTCAGGAATCGTAGTGATTCCCGACGCGCGCCCCAGGTAGGCTTCACCACTCCGGACATTTGATCTCAAACCGGTGCGTTGTAGGAGCGAGCTTGCTCGCGATTACGCCCGGGGCCCCGCTAACAATCGCGAGCAAGCTCGCTCCTACAGTAAAAACAAGAGGAGAAAATTGAATAGTGTCAGACATCGAGCCCATTTCAACCCGTTCTTCCACTTCCGCCGTATGGCCTGGCAATCCTTACCCCCTGGGCGCCGCATGGGATGGCGAGGGCGTGAACTTCGCGTTGTTTTCCGAGCATGCTGAAAAGGTGGAGTTATGCCTATTTGACGCCCAAGGCCGTCGCGAGATTGAACGCATTGTGTTGCGCGAATGCACCGATCAAGTGTGGCATTGTTACCTTCCCGATGCGCGGCCGGGGTTGACGTATGGTTATCGAGTGTATGGACCTTACAAGCCCGAGGAGGGCCATCGCTTTAATCCAAACAAGTTGCTGCTCGATCCCTACGCGAAAGACATTGTCGGGACGTTGCGCTGGAGCGATGCGCACTTCGGCTATCGCATTGGCGCTCGCACGGGTGATCTTTCCCTCGATCGGCGCGACAGCGCACCAGGCATGTTGAAATGTCGAGTGGTCGATTCGGCTTTTACTTGGGGCGATGATCGTCCTCCGCGCATTCCTTGGCACGAAACGGTGATCTATGAATTGCACGTCAAAGGTTTCACCATGCTGCACCCGGATGTGCCCAAGCCCTTGCGCGGTACGTATGCCGCGCTCGCAACGGCGCCGGTCATTGAATATCTAAAGCGATTAGGCGTGACGGCAGTGGAGTTGTTGCCTGTACATGCATTCATCGACGATCGGCTATTGTCGGAGAAGGGCTTGCATAACTACTGGGGTTATAACTCCATCGGTTATTTCGCGCCTGAGCCGCGCTATATGGCGACTGGCGCCGTGAACGAATTCAAGAACATGGTGAAGACTCTGCATTCCGCCGGCATCGAGGTCATTCTAGATGTGGTGTACAACCATACGGCCGAGGGTAATCAACTGGGTCCGACCCTCTGCTTTCGGGGCATCGACAACTCCGCCTACTATCGGCTGGTTTCCGGCGACGAGCGTTATTACGAGGACTATACCGGCACCGGCAATACGCTGAACATGATGCATCCGCGCGTGTTGCAACTGATCATGGATAGCTTGCGTTACTGGGTGCAGGAAATGCACGTGGACGGATTTCGTTTCGATCTCGCCGCCACGCTGGCTCGTGAGTTGCATGAAGTGGATCGGCTCGGCGCCTTCTTCGACATCATCCATCAGGATCCTGTGCTATCCCGAGTGAAATTAATCGCCGAGCCGTGGGATCTGGGTGAGGGTGGTTATCAGGTCGGTAATTTTCCTGTCGGTTGGGGCGAATGGAACGATCGTTACCGCGACACCGTGCGAGCATACTGGAAGGGTGACGGCGGATTGATTGGCGAGCTGGCGTATCGAATAACGGGCTCCAGCGATCTTTATGCGCAAAGCGGCCGGCGGCCCTACGCCAGCATCAACTTCGTGACTTGCCATGACGGATTTACCCTCCCCGATCTCGTGAGCTATAACGAAAAGCATAACGAGGCCAATCTCGAAGACAACCGCGACGGCTCCAACAACAACACCAGTTGGAATTGCGGCGTCGAGGGTCCGACCGATGATCCTGCGATCAAATCGTTGCGTGCGCGGCAGAAGCGAAACTTGCTAGCGACATTGCTATTGTCCCAGGGGGCGCCGATGCTCCTGGCTGGCGACGCCCTCGGACATAGTCAAAACGGCAATAACAACGCTTATTGCCAGGACAACGAGATTAGCTGGGTGAACTGGGACCTGACTCCGGAAGACAAGGAACTGCTTGCCTTCACGCAGCAATTGATCGCATTGCGTAAAGCGCATCCGGTTTTCCGGCGACGTAGTTTCTTTCAAGGCCGGCAGATTAAGGGCAAGGGCATCAAGGACATTCTCTGGCTGAATCCGGATGGCCAGGAAATGAGCGACGAGGAATGGCAGCATTCGTTCGCGCGCTGCCTTGGCGTCATGCTGTCCGGCGAAGCGTTGGATGAGCGCGATCAACGCGGGCGGCCGGTGCGGGATGATAATTTTTTGCTGCTGCTGAATGCGCATCATGAAGCGATTCAGTTCACCTTGCCCACAGTCGCGAACGACACATGCTGGGGGCTCGTTATGGACACGTATCAGGGCGTGACGGTTCAACAGAGCGGACCATTCGCCGCTGGCGACAATTACACACTGCAAGAACGCTCATTGGTGTTGTTGAAGGAGGTGCATCGTGAACCGCGCGCATAGCATGCCGTTCGGCGCCGAAATCACCGAAAACGGCGTGCGTTTCAGTTTATGGGCTCCCGCAGCGAAACAGGTCGAGTTGTGTCTGACGCGGTATAGCCATGAGGAGCGTCTCCCGATGACGCCTTCCGTAGATGGCTGGTTTCAGACGACACAGCGCGCCAGCGCCGGCTCTCGATACTGGTATCGCATTGACGATAAGCTGAATGTCCCTGATCCTGCCTCCCGCTATAACCCGGACGATGTGCATCGCTCAAGTCAGCTCGTTGATCCCAGTACTTATGCGTGGAAAGACAATCACTGGCGCGGGAGGCGTTGGGAAGAGGCAGTGATTTATGAAGTCCACGTGGGCGCATTCACGCCCACAGGTACTTTTCTCTCCGCGATCGAGCGGTTCGATTACTTGGTCAAGCTTGGCGTCACCGCTATCGAATTAATGCCCGTCGCGGACTTTCCTGGAAATCGTAATTGGGGCTACGACGG
>DATLHW010000353.1:0-6543 GCA_035539675.1 Burkholderiales bacterium
GGTGAACTCCGCGTCGAGAAACACGGCGCTCCTCAGCCGGACCAGTCTTAGCACGTCAGAAAGCGCGTCCAAACATCCTCCGAAATCAACTCCAGCGTCCCGGACATGAGATCCGGCGGATCAGTCATGGGAAGACGCAGGGCATCTTGAGATATTAGCACCTGTGGCGCGGTCGATAAGTATCGGTCACACGGTGGCGGCCAAGCCGAACATTCAACTTCTTTCGAAACCGTAGCGAGCGGCCCGAGATCAGGCCGAGAAGCGCAGGCGTACGAATAGTACGTTGAGCATCGCAGGCTTGATATCGGGCTGCGCGGTAGGTTTCGAAAGAAGTCTATTCAACTTGATTAGGAGTCATATCATGCAAGTCATCCAACACGAAAGCGACAACGCGCGTTACGCGAAATGCATTGAAGTATCGAAGCGTATTCGGTGGGATATCGATCGCGACGTCATTCGCGGACGCCGCTTTGATTTTTCAAAAAAGTTCCTCCCCGATGGAATTTCCAAGGTGAACGAACTTGATTTTATGAGCGGGCATGAACGGCGCTTTCTCTCGCAGATTCAGGGCCGTACTTACGCCAATATGTTCGGCCTTGTCGAGCGCTTCATCGGCGCCAAAATGCTTGAAGTGAGTCACGACCACAGCCTGGGCGACCAGACCAAGCTCGAAGCGCTGGTTCGCTTTACCGACGAAGAGTTGAAACACCAAGAGCTCTTTCGTCGCATTGAGCGTATGGCCGCCGCCGAAATGCCAGACGGCTATAGTTTCCTGTCGCAATCGAATGACGTTGCCTCGGTTGTCCTAGAGAAATCGACATGGGCCGTACTTGCGCTCACTTGTCACATTGAGCTTTTCACGCAAGCGCACTACCGGCAAAGCATCGAGCCCGACGAGAACCTCTCTGACCTTTACAAGGACGTATTCCTCTTTCACTGGCGCGAGGAGTCACAACACGCCATCCTCGATGAGCTCGAGTGGCGTCGAGAAAATGCGAACCTCTCGGCTCCAGAGCGTGATCGGGCGGTGGACGACCTCATCGCTCTCGTCGGCGCAGTGGACGGCTTGCTACAGCAACAGGCTGCCAGCGACGTTGACTACTTTCTTCGCAACGGCGGACGGTTGTTCAACGGGCGGGAGACGGAGCAGTTGCGCGCGGTTGTGTTGAAGGCCTACCGCTGGCAGTACATCGTGTCGGGCGTCCAGGATCCAAGGTATATGAACATACTCGGTGACATGATCACGCCGGAGCAGGCGGCGCGTATCGGATCTGCGCTGGCGCCCATAATGAAGTAGGGAACTCAAGTTGCTACCTATGGGAGCCTCTCTTCTAACCACAGGAGAGGTGATATCTACACAAGTTTGTGCATAGTTACGAATACTCCCTCTCCCTTGAGGGACATTTACGCCAACTTAAGCACATAGATAGATAGCTTTGTCATCCTGAACGCCAGTGAAGGATCTGCTTTTGAGCGGTCGCGCAACGGGAGACAAACAGCAGATCCTTCACTGGCGTTCAGGATGACAAAGTAAGCGTTTGCGGTTTATGTTGGCGCTTATGCCCTTGATGGGAGAGGGGCTCTTTCTGGGCTTGTGTAGATGCCAATGCGGCAGGAGAGGTGAGCTTAAGTGGCGACTTGGGTTAGTTACTGTAAATAAATCGGGAGTTCATCTAATGACGATACCGCAGTGGGTATTGCTTGGGTTTGCAACATGGACAGTGCTACTTCTGAGTGCGACGGTTGGGATATATCGCTGGAGCCGGATTCTTACTGGACGAGTCCCGATCGGCGATTTTCGCGCTGATCGGGTCGAAGGAGCGGGCTGGTATCAGCGCGCGATGCGGGCTCACGCGAACTGCATCGAAAATCTGCCTGTGTTTGGCGCTATTGTGCTGGTGCTATCTGTTAGCGGCGTTGGCGGCCCCGCAATAAACTACCTTTCGATAAGTGTTCTGATTGCACGCGTCATACAATCGTTAATCCACGTTTGTTTTAAACAGACAAATACCGTGGTATCCATGCGCTTCTCATTCTTTTCTGTCCAACTCGTCAGCTTTCTAGTGTTGATCGTTATGATCGTCTCTCGGACTGGACTGAAGCCGTGACTCATAACAAGCTTTTTGAGCCGACGCTTTTCGGTGCGGCTCAATGGCTACGCTGAATATCTGCTTTTCAATTCCGCCAACATCCGTTTTGGGTGCTGACATGACGCTATGTCGGATGGCTCTTCGCGGCAAATTGCGGATACTCGAGGCCACGTGGTAATTTTCCTGAAAGCCGGATGCGGCGCCTCGGCGATCTGGGCGAAATGGCGCGGTCGGCTGGTGAATATCTTGCCAGGGAGGGCAGAATGCTGACTTACAGTTTGATACCCAGGAACAGAACCTATTGAAGACCACGCAATTGCGATTGGTAAGATTGATTCCCCATTTCTGGAGGACGCAAAAATCCTTATGGAAAAAACAAAAACCAACAATGTTGCACAATTGTCCCTGCCTGCATTGAACATGTCTGCGATAAGTCGCTTAGTGATCTATCACGTTGACGCCGACATTTCTACGCCAATTCCCATTCTTCCTGGCGAGCTTGAATATCTCGATATTGCTAAGCGTATTGAGACGAAGAATCCTCACGATTTTGTCGCTGCCCATAAGGCTTTATGCGAAAGCAAAGCATTTCCCGATCCGGAAGGTAGTATTGATGCTCGCTGGTCGGTTCACTTTATAGATAAAAGCGATAACGTCTTCCTGAGTATTGATGTTGATCGTTTTGGCGTGCAAGGTGTGATTGATCGAGTCCTTGTCTATTTTTCATCTTCAGAATTTCACCGCTGGTTAGAAGCGAGATATGCAAAATGAAACCGACTCTCGATGAAGAATTGATGCTGGAAAATGATGAGGCGTGGCATGCTGCATTTGCGGGATGCTTTGATAAGAATCCTTCAAAAGGCCGTGCGCAGTGCAATGCATTCAGAGAAAAGCAGCGGCTGGAGTTTAAACGCTGGCCTCAGGAAGATTTTCGGCGGCGATTTGTCGAGGTTATAAAACATTTCCGTGACTACAAAGAATACCCTGCGACAACCATACCGGATTTTGTCGGCGATCATAGAACCATTGAACAAGTTCTCACGCCAAGCGGCAGTAAAATCGTTCAAATTGAAAATGAACCGGTGGCATGCTTGCAATATGACCAGCTACTGATAGCAGAGTCTCTCAATGATGACTTCGTTGAAGGCTATAAAAATTTAGCACAGCGTGATGACGCCATACGGAACCGACTTCTTGCTTTTCGACAAGGTGGTCCTAATGGTGATTTCACAATTCGATTTATTCCTTCAACCACGAGAACTTACACAGCCTCCGATATCGTGGAAAAGACGATCACTATCCACTTGGCGCCACGAAGCATGTGTGTGTTTGGCGAAGTAAGAGTGCCTTTTATCGTTAGTGTTGACCACGAAGGTGAGCACGGGCTCGGTCGTTTATATGACGACCCGTTATCGCTGGCGCGGCAAGGAACGCCAGATAGTCAATTTGGAAAACATGAAGAACGACATGCCATAAAGCGGGAAGCGGCTAGTCTAATCGCGATGAACAAACCAATACGTAACTATCATTGGGGATTCGCTATATCGTCCCGGGGCGCCGCGTCTTTTGAAGCCGCTTTGAAAGTGGCAGTCGAAGAAGAGCCTTTTGAAATGCTGACGGAATACAAATCGACTGGCCATATTTATGAAATTCGGGAGAAGAAAAATGAGCTTGTAATACTTACAAAGTCTGGCCAACGAAAATTTGTCTTAAGCGAGATAACTGCGCTCATTATCCTAGCGAACTTTCCTAAAAAAGGCTTCACTGCAGCGGATTGGGGGTTTTCAGGTAGTTTGACTGAGCATAGGCGAGCTCTTATACGAGATGCGTATAACAATGGAGATTCGCTGGTAGTTACGTTGGAAAAAGATGGAATAAAGCTGCCAACCATTGGCAACGAGCAGCAAGCGATACGTAAGCGGGGAGCTTCGGATACATCAGTTCCGGGTGATGATGAGTTGCGGCAAGCGTATGAAGATCTTTTGCTGAACGGGTTCGCCCAGCTACCCTCAGATATGAAGGAGGGAAAAACGCACAGCGAGTGCTTCAAATATATTACGTATGACTCCTTCAAGAAGGACATGCTGGAAGCCCATCAATATGGCGATGAGTACTTAACGCGTTTTAAAGAAGAATACCTTATCGCGCAGCAATTTCGACTATACGCAACAATACGTGAGCGTGATGATGATTGGGATTGGAGCTGGGACAGTGGCATTGATGAGATCCTCTATAAGGAGCAGTGCAAAGAGCTAACAGAGGAGGTCCAATATGAAAGTGAACTTGTCTTGGCCGTTGATGCTTTAGCAAAGGATCCGCGACCAGCGCTGCAGATAAGCGATATGAGCGCGGAGTTGTCTAAAAAATTAATGTTAATAGCAAGTTTCTTAGAAAAACCGAAGCCTGATAAAACACAAATTCTAGCGAAAATAGACAAGGCAATGGGTGATGAAAACGAATCGCGGGAAAAGATGCTGAAAGAACTCTTGGAAAGTCAAAGCGACTTGACGGAGACGATGGTTTTAGACACCGATAACGAACTCGTGGAAATCTGCAATACAGTGAATGAAATCCAGGCTGCATTCGCAGAAGCAGGGCCTCTCTCATCTGAGCTTTGGGGAAAGCTCAAGGAGCCAATACAAAGGCTCGATAAATATAAACGAGAGCAATGCGAATGGCCGCAAGAAGTTCTTTACTATTGGCTTATGAGAGAGATTTATCGTCGGCAACGTGAACTGCCGGCGGCGGTCTCCAGGGAGATTGTATTTGTCGAAAGTAGGATGAATGACGAATCATCGCGGCAACAGCTTGAACCGAGACTTGGCCAACTTCGATCGATGCATGAAGAAGCAAGTCAAGAGTCAAGTAAGCCGATTTCAGCTGAAAAAACGTCTGCCGAGCATCTTGATAGCTTGCAACAGTTGATAGCAATCAAGGAAAAAATGCAGCCCTTTATTATTGACCGGCTAAGCGAGACGCTTGAAGAAGAATGCCTAAATTGTATAAAGCCCGAGGTATTTAGAGCATTTCTAGAGGCCAAAACATTTCAACAACTGTCTGCGCATGATGGGTTGCATGCGCGGGGTTCGGCGAAATTGATGAACGAATTGAATGCTAATGGGGAACTCGGCGCCTATTTGAATAACTTCACAGACGGTCAGGTATTTACAGAGCGAGCAATAGAAAGAATCCGTTTTCGGAAAACTGCGCAACGTCAGGATAACGGCGAGAGAAAGATTGTTCATTCGCATCTGAACAAATTGGCGCCGGGCGACAAAGCGTTTTTCTTGATCAGGACAGAAGGGCTGTCGCCGCCTGCCGTGTTAGATCTGGTTCACGAGGTTGCGCCGACGGATGAAAAGCAGGTCAAAACGTGGCGAGAGCACTATTTGCTGGAGCGCGTTAAGGGCGTTAACAATGAAAGCAACCTGCCACTAAGTTTGTTTCCACAATCGACAGAGCGCCGCGATGTGAGCATCTCTTTAAGAACCTTTTTTAAAGAGATGGATTCACAAGTCCTTCTGGCATGGCAAAGAAAGACTGATAACGAGTTGTTGGCAGCGATTGTGCAGACAGTTAACCAGCGTCAAACTCAGAGAGAGCAGCAACAGGCGAGGCCGATACGCAAATCAGGTAGGTGAAGATGATGAACCTCTGGAGCGGCTGAGCGAGTCACTGAAAAATGCGCAGCTGCAGCTTTTTCGACGACCTTCCTTAGCAGTGGAACCGACCATTCAACATTCGCCAAATTATCGTTTTGGTTTTCCTTTGCTCTTCGATGGAGTCGACAATTTCTCCTCTTTAACTTCTGCGATTACGGCCCTTACCCCTCTATTTCCCGCAGTCCTCTCTATATTTATCCGATACGTTTTGCCCATTTCGATTCTTTTATCGCCCTGGTCTTCCGCGGTTAGATACATCACTTGCTTTGACGGATGCTTTGTTATCGGATCAGTAACAGTGGCGATTTCAAAATACGCCGTACCATTGATTGTTATGTGGCTGGGGGAAACGTTTGTATAACTTCGCCCTATGATCGTTATCCCCGGGCGCACGGTAGACGTATGGCCGAACCGTCTACGCCCTTCTGCTTGGTCTTGAGTTTCTGGCGGAGCAAGGGGCTGCCGATGCAGTTGATGTCGCGCCGGCATTGCAGCCAACCTCGCGAGCGAAGGCGGGATAACGTCTTGCTGAGAGGAATCTATCGCTGTGGAGGTGGAGGGTTGTGGCGCCCGTTCCACTTGTGGGTTTTCATTCGTTGCGACGGCGAGGCTTTCCCTGACGGCGATTTCCACCTGCTTTTCTTCCCAGTCAGCAAGTTCGTCATCTGAAACCGCAGCAATGCTCGTTTCGTGCGGTTCTGGAACGGATGCTTTCGCTTTTCCGTGCTGTTGCTGCTCAGATGGCGATTCGTCACTTGTGGTTATGGGATGTTGGCTTATATCTGCCGTGT
>DATLHW010000354.1:0-4118 GCA_035539675.1 Burkholderiales bacterium
GTCTTTATCGATATCGCCATTAGCCTTGCGAAACAAGACATCGATGACACCCTCGCCGTCGGTTCCAGGCAACCACGCGGCGATAAAAGCATCGGAGCGGTTCAGTTCTTTGTTGACGTAAAGCGGACGTCCAGAGATAAGGATAGTGACAACGGGAACGCCCTTTCCGCTCACGTTGTCCAGCACCGCCAAGTCTTCGGGGTAACGGCTGCAATGCTCCAGTGTTTTGTTCCGACCAATATCACCGCCACTCTCAGCGTAAGGTCTTTCGCCGATCACCGCGATGATCACGTCGAAATTCGTGACATCCACACTCTCGGCGTCTTCACTGAAAACAAGTTTTTCTCCTCCAATGGCATCCCGAATTCCAGCGAGGATAGTCGAGCCATTCGGAAAGTCGTCGTTACAGTTGTGTGTTCCCTGCCAAGTGAGCGACCAACCGCCGGTTTGGTTCGGTAAGCTGTCGGCGCTCTTACCTACAACCAGCACACGTTGATTCCGCGCAAGCGGTAACACGTTATTGTTGTTCTTCAACAGCGCCAGGGATTTTTGCACGGCTTCGCGCGCAAGTTCGCGATGCATAAGCTGTGACAAATCACCAGCATACGGACGCCCCGAAGGCTTGGGACTGTCGAACAAACCGACTCGAAACTTCACCCGCAGTATTCGGGTAACCGCATCATCAATGCGCGACATAGGAACGTCGCCACGCTCAACGAGATCGATGGTGTGGGAGATAAATTTTCTCCAATCGGTGGGAACCATGACCATATCGATGCCGGCATTGATCGCTTGCGCGCAACGAAAATTGCTACAGCCGGGCACTTGGCCAACGCCATTGCTGTCCGATATGACTAAGCCGTCGAAACCGATCTTCTCTTTTAATACATCGGTGAGCATGAGCTGGCTGCCATGCAGCTTGCCTTCGACAATCCCCAACGCCTCATTCGTCCAGCTGCTATAGGAAACCATCACGGCCTGTGCGCCTGCCGCGAGCGCACTGAAGAAACCTTCGCCATGAATATTGATCATGTCAGCCACGGAAGCAGTGTTGACGCCCTGGTCTCTTCCTTGATCCGTGCCGCCATCGCCGATGAAATGCTTTGCGGTCGCAATCACGCCGTCGTCGCCCAAACGATGCTGGGCGGATCGATCGCTCGCCTCCGTATCCTGCAACCCTTCGACAATCGTTCGACCGTAGGCTTGGGCGATAGCCGGATGCTCCGCATAGCCCTCGTAGGTTCGACCCCAACGATCATCACGCACAACCGCCACGGTCGGAGCGAAGGTCCAGTCCTGACCAGTCACGCGAAGTTGACGGGCAGTTGCGGCGCCAATTTGGCGAATTAGGTCGGGATCGCGAGTGGCTCCAAGGCCAACGTTGTGGGGGAACAACGTCGCGCCAAATACATTGCTATTACCGTGAATCGCATCGATTCCCCACATGATAGGAATTTTTATGGAGGAATCTGTGGACATGGATGCGTCCCAATAGGCGTCCGCAAGCCTAAGCCACTCCGATGGCGATGCATGTTTGTTGGCGTCCGGCCATGACCCACCCCCGCTAAACACGGATCCGATGTAGTGCTGACGCACTTCATCGGGCGTAATGCTTTGAATTTCGGGTTGTGTGATTTGACCGACTTTTTGCTGAAGAGACATGGAGGCGACGATGGTCGCTATTCTCGCTTCCATGGCTGCGTCTTTGGGGATTGCGCTATCTATCCGGGGCCAGTCGGGGCGGAAAGGGAGTGTGTCGAGGATGGGGGATTTGGGCATGATGAGGTTGGAATGGTCACATCTGCTTTATGCAAAGGCTGTTAGCTCCATCAGAACACGATACGCCAAGCGTTACCTTTCAACCCATCTGACCTGCCGCCTTATTTCATACGGCCACGAGCCTCGGCTTAATCATGGTCGAATATTCCGGCACCCATCGCTTGAGATCTCGACGAACTTCGTCATCATCGAGATAGCGATGCTGCTGAAGCCAATGCGTGATTTCGTTGATATCGAAGTGCTCCATATGGTTTGCTTTGGCGATTCTCAACTTCGGATGATCGCTGGGACGCGTGGTCTCATTGTCCGCAAGCAGCTCCTCAAAAAGTTTTTCGCCTGGCCGGAGTCCCGTGTAAACGATCTTGATTTCTTCCTCGGTGTAGCCGGCCAGCCGAATCATCTCCCGAGCAAGATCCGTGATCTTCACAGGTTCGCCCATATCCATGACGAATACGTCTCCACCCTGCCCCATGCACCCGGCCTGCAAAACCAATTGCGCTGCTTCCGGGATGGACATGAAATATCGAATGATGTCGGGATGCGTAACCGTAACCGGGCCACCCGATGCGATTTGCTCTTGAAATTTGGGGATAACGCTACCGGCGCTGCCCAATACATTGCCAAAGCGGACCATCTCGAATTGGGTGGCGCTTCCCCTCTGTAGCGACTGGCACACCATCTCGGCGAGTCGCTTTGTCGCGCCCATTACATTAGTAGGATTGACCGCCTTATCGGTGGAAATCAGGACGAACTTCTTTACGCCCGCCGACATGGCGGCGCTTGCAACCACATACGTGCCCCACACGTTATTCTGTACGGCTTCCCAAGCATTGTTTTCCTCCATCATCGGAACATGCTTGTACGCCGCCGCATGAAAAATTACGGACGGAGAATACATACGCATGGTTCGTTCGACACGCGCCCGATTCTTCACGTCGCCCATTACGCATGCCACGGAGAGTTCCGGGAATACCAAGGAAAACTCTTGTTCGATTCGATACATGGCGAATTCGTTTACTTCGAACAGCACGAGCAAACTTGGTTTGAAAGCAGCGATTTGTCGACACAACTCCGAGCCAATGGAGCCACCGGCGCCGGTGACCATGATTACCTTGTTGCTGAGACAATCATGCAAGCCTGCGTTATCCAACAGCACTGGATCACGGCCGAGAAGGTCTTCCAGCTCGACCTTGCGGACCTGTGAAACAGTTACCCGTCCACTCATAATGTCTTTGTAAGAGGGGACTGTCAGCACTTTAAGCTCCGCATCCGCGCATAAATCAATGGCGCGGCGCCGAGCCTCGTGAGGCGCCGAGGGCATTGCCATGATCGCATGCTTCACCTTGTACTCTTCAGCCCAATATCTCACGTCCGCAAGCCTGCCAAGCACCCGTACACCATGTAGCATGCGACCTTTTTTGAGAATGTCGTCGTCCAGCAGCCCGGCAACTCGCCACTCATGGCTACGCTCCATCTCCTTTACTAAAAGTAACGCTGCATCTCCAGCTCCTAACACGAGGACCGGCTTACCTCGGCGCTTATTGATCCCATACAACCGTTGCTCTTTCCAAGAACGGTAGGCGAGACGGCTACCTCCCATTAGCACGATCAGGAAGATCGGCTGCATCAGGAGAACCGACCGGGGAACAGCCACATGAAAACGCACCATGTAGATAGTCAATGCCAGAACCGATGTTCCGAAGAAAACTGCAATGACGATCCGTTTGAGATCAGGCAAGCTGGCATAGCGCCAGATGCCCCGATATAACCCGAATTGGAAAAACACCAGTCCGTAAAGTAACATCACCCAAGGTAAAGTCTGCAACATTTCCCCTGTGTATTCAGGGGAAATAGACAAATTGAAGCGCAACCAATAGGCCGCACACCAAGTTACGCCCACCGTAACAATGTCGTGGGCATAGGCCAGCCAGGTACGGAAGTTAAATTTACTTTTCATGCGAAATATCCTGAAGGTGGGCTCACGATAGGACTCGATCCCGCGCAGAAGTCGATAACGGGCGTTTGATAGCGCCCAGCCTCCCTCAAGAGTTACAAAAAGATGGCAAACGCTGAGCGGGCAATGGTCTAGCTAACAGCGAACGAATTACATCAATTATTCGATTTTGCTGATCTCGAGACATATTCGACCCCGAAGGCAGGCAAACCCCTCGGGCAAAAATCTCGTCCGAAAAACTTGCCCCTTCCTCATTAGGATAATAAGCGCAGTTCGCGAACAACGGTTGGAGGTGCATCGGCTTCCACACATGACGCGCCTCGATTCTCTCTCGGGCCAATCCAGCTATAAATTCTACTGGCGTTAAGCTGGTCTGTTTTTGATC
>DATLHW010000355.1:0-7692 GCA_035539675.1 Burkholderiales bacterium
GCCCGGAGCGCGGTTTGGCTATTCCAAATAAGCGAGGGGCAACGAAGCAGCGCACCCGCCAGACGCAGAACAAATCGGGAAGTTCTTTCGTACCCAATCCTTAGTATTGCGTTGAATCTCATGGTTCCCCCCAGTGGAATCGATCGGATGCGCAAAGCGTTTCTAAATCGCTCGATATTAGCTTTCTATGCGGCATGTGCCAATCTTGCCGAGGGAAAATAAAGGTGGTTGTAGGATGGATGAAGCGGAGCGTAACCCATCAATTTCTCTGACAGGCAGATCGATGGGTTACGCTCCGCTCCACCCATCCTACGGTTTCTGCGTATGGATAGTAGAACGGCGCCGATTTGGCGCCGTTCTAAAGAGCGATTACTTGCCTGCTGGAGCGGCCGCTGGCGTTGCTGCCGGAGTCGCCGCTGCTGCTGGCGCTTCTCCGCCGCTGCTATGCGTGGAGAGCACTTCGAGTTTTCCACCTTTTACTTCATAAAGCGTGATGTAACCGGCTTTGATGTCGCCTTTTTCATCAAACTCTACTTTGGCCGTTACGCCGTCATGGCTGATCTTGGCTAGTTCAGGCAAGTATTTCGCCGGATCGGTCGAATTGGCTTTTTGCATGGCGCTGATCAACACCATGGTGGCGTCATAGGTGTAGGGCGAATAAATTTGGATTTGACCAAATCTCTTTTCGAACCGCTCCTTGAAGTCCTTGGCGTTGGGCATCTTGTCTACTGGCAGGCCGGCTTGCGAACATTTGAATCCGTTCGCTGCTTCCCCTGCGATCTTGATGAACTCCGGCGTACAGCCGCCGTCGCCTTGCAAGAGCTGCGCTTTCAGGCCAAGTTCACGCATTTGCTTCAGCATCGGGGCGCCGGTGGCGTCCATGCCGCCATGGAAAATAACATCGGGTTTCTTGCCCTTGATGTTAGTCAGAATGGCTTTGAAGTCGGTTGCTTTGTCGGTGGTGAATTCACGTGCGACGATCTTGGCGCCGGCTGCCTTGGCGGCCTTTTCAACTTCGTCCGCCAAACCTTGCCCGTATGCGGTGCGGTCATCAATGATCGCAACGTTCTTCGCTTTGAGGTCCTTGGCGATGAAGTTACCCAATACGCCGCCTTGCTGAATGTCGTTCGCCATCACGCGGAAGGCGGTCTTGAAGCCTTGCTGCGTGTATTTCGGGTTGGTGGCCGAGCCGGAGATTTGCGGAATGTTGGCGTCGGAATAAAGCTTGGAGGCGGGGATCGTGGTGCCGGAGTTCAAGTGGCCAATCACGCCGGCTACTTTGGCGTCGACCAGTTTTTGCGCCACAACGGTGCCGACTTTAGGATCTGCCTGGTCATCTTCTGGCACTAATTCGAATTTAACTTTCTTGCCGCCGATTTCAATGCCTTTGGCGTTAGCGTCGTCGATCGCGAGGACGGCGCCATTTTCATTGTCCTTGCCCAGGTGAGCGATAGAGCCGGTCAGCGGCGCGACGTGGCCAATTTTTACAACCTCGACTGCCGGAGCGGGAGCGGGGGCAGGAGTGGCGGATTCGGCAGGTTTTGGCGGCGCGGGTGGTTCACTTTTTCCACAAGCGGTAATCACTAATGCGCTAAGCAAACTTGCATACAATGCACTGTGTTTCATGGTGTCTCCAGAAAGGACTTGCTTGACGGGGGGAATGACGAACGCGGCAGATTATGCGGAGCACGATTTCGACTGTCAAATCACCTGTGGAAAAAAAGCCCTGAAAATATTTTCAGGGCTTTTTTGTCGAATCGATTTTTAACCTAGAGGGATAAAATCCACTTCACCAACGTTTGAATGTCCGCATCTTTAACGGTGGAGTTGGGCGGCATCGGCACTTGGCCCCATACCCCCCCGCCGCCTTTCTTGACCTTTTCAATCAGTTTGGCTTCAGCGGTCTTGTCGCCTTTGTATTTGGCGGCAACATCTTTGAAAGCGGGGCCGACCACTTTTTTATCGACGCCGTGGCAGGACATACAAGCATTTTTCTGAGCCAGTTCCTGCGACGCATTGGCTGCGCCTGCAAACAGCAAGCCGGCGCAAGCTAACGCGGCCACTAATGTTTTTTTCATCGTTTTCTCCTGGATTTGTTTAAGGGACCTCTGATTAAGTGTCGCGAGCGGGCTGCGGCTCATCTTCGGATCGCGCAGTAACTTAATCAGAGGTTCCTTAAGACGTTTAAACTGTTGGTAGTCTAGTCGGCGCGCATTCATAAATCCAATGTGCGGCTAAAATTCGCAATGACGCGACCGCGCTACCGTTTTTATACATTCTTCTTAAATTTCTTTTGCTTCGAGGACGAGCTGTAATTCCGAAATCGCGCTAATCGGCGGCAAACAATTAACGCCTTGGCATACCCACGCGTTGACATGACCTTTTGCGGGCTTCGCCAAATTGATGGGTAAATTGTTGGCGTCGTCAGTCAGAAAAAAGACCAGGCTCGTGGGACAGTATTGCTTGCGCATGAAATTCCGCCAGTCAGTCAGTTCGCTAGCCGGCCCACGAATCACAATCAGTCGCGTCGGCTGCAAGGCTTCCTCCAGCGCCATCAATAGCGTTGAATTACCAAAAGGTTGACCAGTCAAATCTCGATAGAACAGTCGAAGCGTGCGCTCCGCGGCTTCCGAATAACGCATGTCGTCCGTCAAGTGGGAAAGCCTCATAAGCGCTAATGCGGCGACGCCGTTTCCCGAAGGTGTGGCGTTATCCTGACCGCTCTTCGTCCGGTGGATCAGACTTTCGTGATCGTGGCTGACGAAAAAGAAGCCGCCGTTGTCCTTGTCTTCGAATTGATCGAGCAACACATCGGCGAGTTGTAGCGCGAAGTCGAAGTTATCGTTTCGATAATCCGCTTGCAGCAGGTCGATCAACGCGGCTAGCAAAAACGCATGATCGTCCAGATACGCATTCAGATGGGCTCGGCCATCCTTGTAGGTCGCCAGCAGACGACCGTTTTTCCACATCGTTTGACGAATGAAGTCCATCGCGCGATGCGCCGAAGCGATCCACTCGGGCCGGTCGAACGCGAAACCCGCTCTCGCCATGCCTTGGATCATCAGGCCATTCCAACTGGTGAGAATTTTTTCGTCGCGACCAGGACGTATGCGCTTTTCGCGATGAGCAAAGAGCTTCGCGCGGGCGGACGTCAGTAATGCATAGGCCTCATCGATCGGTTTTGCGATTGCCTCCGCGACGACATCGATATCGCGCACAACGCGCAAGTGCCAATGAGAGCCTTCAAAATTGGGCGGCCCATCGAGGCCGTAGGTGAGAGATGCAACGTGATACTCCGCGGGCGTCAGCAAGCTCTGCGCTTCGGCGGGAGTCCAGACGTAGAATTTGCCTTCTTCGCCTTCCGAGTCGGCGTCGAGCGTCGAGTAATAACCGCCTTCCGGCGATTGCATCTCCCGTATCACCCATGCTGCTGTTTCATCTGCGATACGCTCGAATAAGGGATTGCCGGTTATCACCCAGGCATCCGCGACAAGCCGCAGCAGCGGTCCATTGTCGTAGAGCATCTTTTCAAAATGCGGAATCATCCATTGGTTATCCACGCTATATCGACAGAATCCGCCGCCGAGTTGATCGTAGATTCCGCCCAACGCCATTTTTTCCAGTGTGAATGTGGTGATATGACGAGCGTCGTTCTCGCCAGTGGCGGCGTAGCGGCGGAGAGAAAACTCCAACTCAGCCGCATGGGGGAATTTAGGCGCGCCGCCTAGCCCGCCCTGTTGCGCGTCAAAGCTCGCTCTTATTCCGGCCATCGCTTCATTCAGCGGACTTTCCTGAAGCGTTGGATCAGTTTCCGGCTTTGTGGGTCCGGTTTGCCGAAGCGCTTCTACTAATCGCGTATTCTGCTCTTCGATTTCCTGTCGCTTCTCCGCGTAGAACTCCGCGACACGCTCCAGCAGCGCCCCAAAACCAGGAAGGTTGTAACGCGGCGTCTTGGGAAAATAGGTTCCGCCGAAGAACGGCTTACCATCGGGCGTGAGGAACATCGTCAATGGCCAACCGCCAGTTCGCTGAGTCAGCATTTGATGCGCGGTTTGATAAATCTGATCGAGGTCGGGGCGTTCTTCGCGATCCACTTTTATGTTCACGAAATGCTGGTTCATGATCGCTGCGACGCCTTCATCCTCGAAGGATTCGTGCGCCATTACGTGGCACCAGTGGCAAGCGGAATAGCCGACGGAAAGCAGGATTGGTTTGTTTTGCTGGTGGGCGAGGTCAAGGGCCTCTTCACTCCAAGGATGCCAATCGACGGGATTGTCTGCGTGCTGCTGAAGGTAGGGGCTGGTTTCGTGAGCGAGACGATTGGGCATTTCCGGCTTTCGTTACGGGGCGTTCGTTGTAATGGGGATCTACACAAGTTTGCATGGTCACGAATACTCCCTCTCCCCTCTCAAGGGGAGAGCGAAGCGAGGGGGGCGGAGCCGGCTTAACGACGGAATTGTGTAGATACCAATGGTTCGGTTCGTAGAGGGGCAAACCTGATTAGAACCATAGATCAAATCATTCATGTTACGTTCTAAATCTTGCGGAGTAGGTTTGGAGCGAAGTCTATTAAATTACAACATCGGATGTGCCCCCATCGGCGCCATGTTCGGGGCGGCGACCAATCCAGGGCGACTCTCGCATCCAACGGCTCAAGTCAGCGGGAGGAATCGGTTTGCTCAGTAAATAGCCTTGCGCGATATCGCAATGCATCTCTCTTAACATATCGAGAATCGCCTGCGTTTCCACGCCCTCGGCCACAACCTTTAGCCCCATGTTATGAGCCAACTCAATGGTCGACCGAACAATGATCGCGTCTTCCCGGTCGTCTACCATTCCCATTACAAACGATTTATCGATCTTTAGTTCATCCATGCGAAGGCGCTTAAGGTAAGACAGCGAGGAATAACCCGTACCGTAATCATCGATCGACAGTTTGCATCCCAGAGCATGCAAACGATTCAGGTTCTCAAGTGCGTGATTAGGGTCGTCCAAAATCGCGCTTTCAGTAATTTCCAGGCAAATGCGTTGCGCCTGGCAACCATGCCGCGAGAGCGCTTCCAAAACCCATGTCGGCAATTCAGAGCTCATCAAGTCGCGGGCTGAAATATTGACAGAAATATCGATTGTCAGACCTTCAGCACCCCATGCGGCGCATTGCGCAATCGCCTGTTCCAAGACCCATTTCGTAATTGCTTTTATATAGCCCGTTTGTTCGGCGAATGGAATGAACTCAATAGGTGGGACGAAGCCCCGTTGAGGGTGTCGCCAGCGCACCAGGGCCTCGACGCTCTTATGATCGGGATTGTTAAGATCAATTTTAGGTTGGTAGTAAAGCAATAGCTCGTTTTCTTCCACCGCTTTTTTCAACTCGCTCATCAACGACAATCGCTCAGCGGTATGTTGATCGAATCGCGCGTCGTAAATGGCGAATCCGCTGTTGTTGCGCTTCGCCATGTACATCGCGACGTCGGCTCTGCGCAACAGGCTTTGCATGTCCTCTCCGTGCATGGGATAGGTCACGACCCCAATACTGGCTCTGGTGTCGACGACCTGTCCTTCCAACGTCATCGGCGTGTCCAGCGCTTTTATAACCTTGTGCGCAACGACCTGGGCTCCTTCTATATCGTCCGTGGGAAGCAGAATCGCGAACTCGTCGCCGCCTAAACGCGCGACCGTATCCGATTGCCGACGCACCACCTCCTGCAGCCGTTTAGCCACTTCGCACAATAGAAGGTCGCCGACGTGATGGCCGAGCGTGTCATTGACGTATTTGAAGTGATCCAAATCCATGACTAACACGCTAACCGGCGCACGAGCGCGGCGCGAAGTGGAGACGGCTTGTTGCAGTCGATCAGTGAACAACGCTCGATTAGGTAGTCCGGTCAGCGTATCGCGATATGCAAGATCCATAATCTTGGATTCACGCGCTTCGATGCCTTCACGCATATGGTCGAAGGCCAAGGAAAGATCGCCTATCTCGTCTTCTCGACTGATTTTAGGGTGATCGGAGTAATCCCCAGCCGCGATGCGCCGAGCGACTTTGGCGAGCTGCTGCACTGGGCGCGCAATGCCGCGTGCGATGAACACGCTCCCGATAATCGAGATCCCGATTCCCATTAGCGAGAATATAAGCAACTGCTTTTGCAACCGCTTGAAGGGTTCCAGCGCTTCATTCAGCGACCGCTGCAGAACCGCGACAACCCGCTCGTTGTCGTTAGCCGGTTGAACAGAAACCAAGGTGACAAAGTTGTCTTCGCCGGCCGGCATGGTCGATATACCGCCTTGACGCAATCTTTCTTCTGATAAAAATGCGTCAAATCCCTGCTGTAACTCGCTTGGTAATGAGGTTGCTTGCAAAGCCCATGGGCTGGCTCCCTGTCGGCTAAGAAATGATACGTTCAAGTTCGTAAGCTGCCGTAGATCGTTCGCATCCTGATCGCTGATTACAAAACCCATTGCGACCCAGGCGATAGGCACTGGCGCTAGCACGGGGACAACGACGATTTGATACAAGTGGCCATCCAGGATGACAAACGACGAAGCGTTGCCGCTGGAAGCCGCCAGCGCTATGAGCTTTGGTAAAGGGAATTTTTTGCCCTCGTACGCTTTGTCCTTCGTGTCCGCAATAACGATTTGGTCCAAACCGACCAGCATCATCTTTTGGGCGTTGATTCGAGCGCCATGATTGGTGAGCGCGGAGAGGATGGTCTCCCGGTCATTGCTAGCCAAGGCTTCCCGGAAGGCGAAATCGGAGGAGAGAATGCGCGCGCCTTGCGTGAGCTGTAAGTTTTTTTGGGCTAGCAGTCGATTAAAAACACGCTCGCCGGTTTGCAGTTCATCGCCGATGGTCTTATTCGCCGTCGAAACGCCCGCCGTGTTAATGAGCAAAAATCCGCCGAATTGGACTACCAGCATCAGAATGACAAAGAAAATAATGATGCGGCTCTGGAGGCTACTTATTTTCACGGGTTCACATCCATTGAGGACTTACGCAAAAACGCCCCAGCGGCGTTGCTTCTCCTTGTCGTACAAGGTTCGTACTGTCTGCGTCGGCGCGCCTTGTTGGGATGCTTTTGCGTGAGTCCTATCATTGTGGTTTCAGGTTTAGGCTGACGCTGAATTCTGCATCGGCCGTGACATCGATACGGCGTGTGACGTCAACGTTCGGGTCAGGCAACCGATGGCTCCAAGCGTGAAGTTCATATGCTCCCGCGGGAAGATTCTCTAAACGGGCTTTGCCCTCCGCATCTGTTTTGGCGAACCAGGGGGTGTCCACCACCAGCAAATACGCCACCATGCCGTCATGAATATTGCATCCCATTACGACAAGGCCGGGTTTGTCGAATATCACCGGCTGCGCCGGTACGCCAGAGTAGAGCTTCAACTGAAACACTTTTGTCGGCGAGAAGGAATACACATGATGACGGATATTGTCCTTGTTTGGGAACATGACTGCCGCGCCAACCTGGACAACCGAGACAAGTGGGACGAATTCTTTCTTGATTTGGTCGATCACCGCATTCGCGGGGAGCGGATTGGTGCTCTTTGCATTGACAGGGACTACATAGACGACAGCATTGGCGATCATCGCCGACGATTGATCGCTCGTCTTCACCGTTATGTTGGCCGCAGGGGTTAGCGCTGGGCAGCATAACGACGTCAGAAGAAGCCATTGCATCAATCGAAATT
>DATLHW010000356.1:0-1662 GCA_035539675.1 Burkholderiales bacterium
CGGCCAATGCCGATTTGATGCCGTACAAAATTTTCGGATTGGTGTTCTGCCCCGCATCCATCGCCGCGCGGTAGTTCTTTATCATGTCCTCAGGCTCATGAGCCGCCAGCGATCCTTCGGCGACCAACTTGTCCGCGTACAACTTGCGGGTGCCTGGATGCTGCGAAATCTTTTTATACATGAGCGGCTGAGTGACCATCGGCTCATCCTGTTCGTTGTGACCTAATTTACGGAAGCAAATTAGGTCGATAACGATGTCCTTGCCGAATTTCATGCGGTAGTCGAGCGCGGTCTGGGCAACCATTAATACCGCTTCCGCGTCGTCGCCATTGACGTGGAGCACGGGCGCTTCGATCATCTTCGCCACATCCGTGCAATAAATCGTCGAACGCGTGTCGCGCGGATCGCTGGTCGTGAAACCGATCTGGTTATTGACCACGATATGCACGGTGCCGCCGGTGCCGTAGCCGCGAGTCTGCGAAAGGTTGAGCGTTTCCATCACGACGCCTTGACCGGCAAAAGCCGCGTCACCGTGAATCAAGATAGGCAGGACCTGCTTGCCGCTCTTGTCGGCGCGCCGTTGCTGGCGAGCCCGCACGGACCCTTCAACAACGGGATTGACGATTTCCAGGTGGGATGGATTGAAAGCGAGCGTCAGATGCAAGGCGCCGCCCTTCGTTTGCACATCGCTGGAAAAACCTTGGTGATACTTCACGTCGCCCGACTGGAGTTCGGAGGCGTGCTTGCCTTCGAATTCCGAGAACAAGTCCTTTGGCAGCTTGCCCAAGTTGTTCACCAGCACGTTCAATCGCCCGCGGTGCGCCATTCCAATAACGACTTCCTTCGCGCCCTGCTCCCCAGCGCGTTGAATGATCTCGTCCACCGAGGGGATAAGGCTCTCGCCGCCTTCCAACGAGAAGCGCTTTTGTCCTACATAACGGGTATGGAGATACTTCTCTAAAGTCTCGGCGGCGGTGAGCCGCTCCATCAGAAGACGCTTTGTTTCTTTGTTAAAGCTGGGTTTGGATCGGGAACCTTCGAAGCGGCTTTGAATCCAGCGCTTTTGCTCGGTATCTGTAATGTACATGTACTCGATGCCAATGCTGCCGCAGTAGGTTTTATTCAGGGCGTCCAGAATTTCCCGCAGCGTGGCCTGCTCTGGTCCCACCAGGGACCCAGTATTGAACACCCGATCCATGTCTTCGGCGCCGAGCCCATGGTATGCAGGGTCGAGTTCCGGCACGACATGCCGGTCATGCAACTGCAAGGGATCGAGTGCGGCGTGACGAGTTCCGAGGAAACGATAAGCATTGATTAATTGCAGAACTGAAACTTGCTTCTTGTCCAACTCCGGCGGGGCGACAGCTTGGGCGTTACGAAACGTGGCGGGACTTTGCTTGGCGAGATTCGCGAAAGCCTCGATCACCGGCGTATGCGCGACGTCCTTGGCGACCGCGCCCGCAGTCTTCGACAACTCGTCGAAATACGCACGCCATTCCGCCCCAACGGAAGCTGGATCGACCAGATAGGACTCATACAACTCCTCAATGAACGGCGCATTGGAGCCGAAGAGGTAGGAGTTGCCTAATAATTCTTTCATCATAATGGGTTGCCTCGCGTTATCGCTGGTGTTGCAAATTCAAGTTCATAAGGAATGAAGGC